>DMMW01000040.1:10902-27341 GCA_003452965.1 Elusimicrobiota bacterium | reverse complement strand
TGGCCTTCTGGCTGCAGGATAAAAAACATTTTTCATTAGACACTATTTAAAATAAATATTTCAAGCCGATAACTATTAAAAAAAAACCGAAAAGTTTTTTTAACAACGCTCCGTCAACAGGTTGGGCAAAAGTACTGCCAATAAAACCACCGATGAAAAATCCAAGAGCAATAAGCCCTGCAATCTTTAAATTAACGTGTCCTGCCCTATAATAAGTAATCGCTGCTAATAATCCTATGGGAAGAATCATTGCTGCAAGCGATGTGCCCTGTGCCTGATGTTGAGAAAAATGGAAAATAAATACTAACGCCGGTATCATAATTGAAGCGCCTCCAATGCCTAAAAAGCCGCTTGCAATGCCGGATACCAATCCAAGAAATAAATACGCAATATTAATCATAATTCTCCTTTTAGTACTCAGGATTAAGAATTAAGTAATTTAATCTGTGCCTGTGTACTAAATTTACTTTCCAACGCAAAAATTGGAAAATATCCTATTTAAAATTTCTTCGGTCGGAATTTCACCTGTTATTTCTCCCAAGGAATTCAAAGCCGCTCTTAAATCCAATGCAATAAATTCTTCCGATATATTATTCTCACAAGATGCCTTCACATTTTTCAATGAATTAATTGTATTTTCTATCAATATTTTGTGCCGCATATTTGTCAAGAAAAAATTACTGGTATTCGTGTCACCTTGAATAAATAAATCATAAATAGCTTTTTTTAGTTCCTCAATTCCTGTGTTTTTCTTTGCCGATACAAATACTGAAGAATCAAAAATCCTTAATGAAGAAATATCTTTTAATTTTCTGGTTAAATCTGATTTATTCAATACCAATATAACTTTTTTAGACGAAAGTAATTCGGCTATATGAAAATCTTCTGCCGATAACTCATTAGAAGAATCCAAAACGAATATAACCAAATCCGCATTTTTAAGCTCATTTCTTGCTCGCTCTATACCAATTTTTTCAACAGCATCATAACTATGTTTTCTAATCCCTGCAGTATCCATCAAAATAAGGGGAATCCCAAAAATATTTATCATTTCTTCTATTACATCCCTTGTGGTTCCGGGTATTTCAGTAACTATTGCCCTATCCTGTCCTATTAATATATTCAATAACGATGATTTGCCAACGTTTGGTTTGCCAACTATAGCGGTTCTAATGCCTTCCTTAAAAATTTTCCCTGTTTGAAACGTTAAAAGTATTTTTTCTAATTCTTTTTCAATTCCATTAATCTTTTTAATAATATCAAACTTATCTATATCGGGTACATCTTCTTCCGTATAATCAATAGCAACCTCTATTGCCGCTAAAATATCTGTTATAATATTCTTTTGCTTATCAACTATTCTTGTCAATGACCCGTTCAGCTGGCTTACGGCACAAGATAACGCTAAATCCGTCTTTGCTTTTATTATGTCACAAACCGCTTCTGCCTGTGATAAATCAATTCTTCCATTTAGGTAAGCTCTTTTTGTAAATTCACCGGGGTCGGCAAGTCGCGCTCCGTTTTTTGTACATAATTCCAACGTTTTCCTTAAGGGAACAATTCCGCCATGGCAGGAAATTTCAACAACATCTTCGCGTGTGTAGGATTTCGGAGATTTCATAATCGTAAGCAACACTTCATCTACGAAATTTTTATTATCAATTACTTTGCCGAGATTAACTGAAAAGGATGGGAGTTCTTTGACTGGTTTTTTCGCTATTGGTTTGAATATTTTGGAAGCTATAATTATCGCATCCGGACCGCTTAAACGAACAATTCCTATACCGGCTTCACCAACTAATGTTGAAATTGCAACAATTGTATCATCAGAATTTATTTTCACGCTTTCTTCGGACTAATTATTAGTTTTCTTTCCTCGCCTTCGCCCTCGGAAATTGTTTCAACATATTCGCTATCTCGAAGCGCCATATGAATAATCTTTCGTTCATTTGAAGGCATTTTAAGGGAAATGGCTTCCCCTGTCGCTTTAACCTTTTCTTCAAGTTCTTTAGCTTTCTTTATTATTTTTTCGTTTCTCTTTTCTAAATATTTATCAATATTTAAAGAAATCTTTACACCTTTACCTACTTTTTTACTTAAAATTAACTTTACTATATATTCTAAGGCGTCCATCGTTTGTCCCTGCCCGCCAATAAGAATCGCACTATCCTTACAAGAAACATTAATGCACGCTCCTAATAAAGTATTGCTTACCGATACTTCCGCATCAAAACCTGATAAATGCAGTATTTTGGAGACAATTTCAACTGCACTTTTCTGTTCATCGCTAATATCGAACGAATTTTTTTCTTCCACATCAGAATCGGATAGAGAACCTTCTTTTTTACTGGATATCTTTATTAGAGCAGGTGTAGAGCCCATTAAACCAAACAATCCAGATTTACCTTCATCAAGAATTTTAATTTCTGCATCTTTTCTATCAATATTTAATTTTTTTAAACCATTCTCAATTGCTTCATCAACTGTTTTTCCTGTAACTTCAATTTCATTCTTCATATACTGCGCCCCCATAATATCCATCCGTTCTGTCAAAAACTGGCATATTATTGAAAAATTTGGTTTTGAACGATATAGATGTTTTTAGCCGAATAAATCGTTAAAAAATTGGTATGTTTGACGAGTCCCGATAAATATCGGGGCGAGGAGTTTACCAATTTTAGATTTATGAGGCGTCAATAAAACATCGTCAAGTGAAAAACCATGATTTTTCATAATATTTTTGACATTACCTAAATCTACTTAAATTTTATGATTTCAAAATTAAAAGATTTGAAGATTTCAACAAATTTTTCAAATCTTTAAATCTACAATTTTCCAATCTTCTAATTTATTTTCCTTTTTTTAAAACTATCCATTGTTCTATAACAGTTACTATGCTGTTAGTTAACCAATATATAACAAGCCCTGAAGGGAATCCCATGAACATAATTGTAAAAATCACAGGCATTAATATCATCATCTGTTTTTGTGTCGGATCTGACGCTGATGTTGTCATTTTTTGCTGAAAATACATTCCCGCACCCATTAAAATTGGCAAAACATAATACGGATCTTTCGCTGATAAATCGGTTACCCAGAACATAAAAGGTGCCCCTCTCAATTCATAAGCATTCCTCAACATCGTAAAAAGCGCCCAAAAAATAGGAAGCTGAACCAACATAGGAAGACAGCCGCCAAATGGATTAACGCCTTTGGATTTGTAAAGAGCCCATATTTCAGTATTCATTTTTTTAGGATCGCTTTTGTATTTTAACTGCACTCTTTTTACATCTTCCTGGACAGATTTCATTGCATTTGCAGATTTAAAAGATTTTTTTGAAAGAGGGAAAAATATTATATTCAAAATTACGGAGATTATAACAATCGCCCAACCGTAGTTTCCTGTAATTTTATATATATAATTCAGCGTTGAAAGCGCCAACTCACCTAAATCTCCAAAGAATCCAAAATCAACCGCTTTTTGAAGCTGTGGGTTTTGTTCGTTAACTTTTACGTGTTTTAAACGTGTATATCCTTTTGGTCCTGCATAAAAATTAATTAAAAGATTTTTCTTTTCATTTGGCAAGAAATCCATTGTTTCGGTATAAAAATTCATTGCAGGAATCTTCTCTTCTTCTTCAACTTTTATATTTTTAATAATCTGTTCTTCTTTAAAAAAAACGCAAAGAAAATATCTGTTGTCTATTCCTGCCCATTTTTCAGGAAACGGATAATCGCCAGTTTTAAGTTTTTCTACTTTTTTCTGTGAATATGTAATCGCCCTCAAAAGCCCTTTATTTTCCTTCATTTCTTTTGCATCGGTTCCCAAGCCCGGCCCAATAGAAAATTGTAATCCGTTAAAAGTTTTCTTAGACCCGGTTATATTTTTTATAACATACTGTAATTTAACTAAATATGAATCATTATTGAAATAAAAAGACTTTTCTATGTTAAAATCTCCAATCGTTTTTATAAATTTTGCCTGATATTTCTGATTTTTATCAACTATCCGCGTCCAAATGCCGCTACCGGTATCATTTACCAATTTATTACTTAAAACCAGATCAACCATATTTTTTTCTGTTGATTTTTTTTCTTTTAAATAACAATGAATAATAGAAGCTTCGTCTTCACTTAAAACATAAATTATTTTATCCGTCTCTATATTAAACGTTTCAATAGTTTTTTTATCTGCCGGAACGACATCTTTGTAAGTTGTATCTTTCCTTGCGCGTCCGTCATCTTTTAATACCGGCCCTTTTTCCGTAATAACAGGGCTTTCAACTTTTCCAATTGGTTTAGGCGGTTTAGGTCCATAAAACCATTGCCATAGAATTAGTATGCCTATTGATAAAATTATTGCAACAAATGTTCTTTTTTCCATTTTAATATCTCTCCAAAACTTTATGGAATCGGATCATACCCGCCCGGATGCCAGGGTCCGCATTTCATAATTCTTCTTATAGTAAACATGCTGCCTTTTAAAAAACCGAATTTTCCTATCACACCAATTGCATAATTAGAACAACTTGGATGAAATCTGCACTGGTGCGGAAAAAATAAAAAAACCTTTTGATATATCTTTATAAATGTTATAGCTATTCCTTTTAACATGATGGTATTGTTGAAAAACCCCATGCCTACACTAAAGCTTCGGCAGGCAGGCAACAATCTCTAATTTCACAAATTATAGTCTCAATATTAAACTATACCGCCTTTTTTAACACATTCACAAAATTCTTTTCAACTGCTGAATAAACCAGCTGACATTTAGATAGCATTTCTTTCTGTGGAATTACTATTAAATCAAAAAAAACATTAAATTCTTTAAAATGAATGCGAAAAACTTCTCTGAACAACCTCTTAACCCTATTTCTTAAAACAGAATTCCCGAATTTTCTTGAAACCACAACTGTTATCCGTGAAATGTTTTTATTATTCTTATAGAAATAATACACCACTCCGTCAGAAACAATTTTTTTCCCAAATTTCTTTATAATAGAAAAATCATCATGGCGAGTCAGTCGGTTTATTACTGGAAGTCCCATATAACTATCTTAGGGAATCAGTGATTTACGTCCCTTGCTTCTGCGACTTGATAAAACTCTTCTACCGCCAGAGGTTTTCATTCTTGCTCTGAAGCCGATATGTTTTTTCCGTCTTCTTACTTTTGGATTAAATGCTGGTTTCATAGTTATTTGATTTTATTTTATTTTATATCTTTTGTCAAGGAAAAAAGGTGTTCTCCGATGCCAAGGGACCGTGTTGTAATTGTTAATAAATGCATTTCGTTTTCCATTTTGTAGCAGCAAAGCTTACGCTTTGCTTCGTTGATATAACACCTCGCAGATTCGTCTATAATATATATTTTTAACATACGGAAGATTTAACATTAAAAAGTTGCCAGATTATTGAATAATTATAGCTGTTATCCTTATAGTATTTTATTTGTTTTGAGAATTAACCAATTTTTTTAGTTTTTCAACCTTATTCTCAATTATTTTATCATCAGGTAATAGTTTAAGAACTTTCTCATACTCTAATAGAGCTTTATCATATTCCTTTGACAAATTAAATAAGTTACCAAGATTTTTGTGCGCTAAAATATTATCGGAATCTATTTTTACTGCTTTTTGAAATGATATAAAAGCTTCTTTATATTTTTTTTGTTTGGCATATATAACCCCTACATTATTATATGCTGTGGTTTCATATGGGTTTTTTTGTAAAAAAATTTCGTATATTTGAACTGCTTTATCATTTTCATTATTTTTAGAATATAAAAAAGCAAGATTATTATACGCATTAAAAAATATTGGATTTGATTTAATTGCTTTTTGATATGTTATAATTGCATCATTATATTTACCTTGTTCACGGTATAGATTACCAAGGTTATTATAGGCAATTTCTGAATTTTGGTTTAATTCAATTGCTTTTTGATATGCTATAATTGCTTTATTATATTTTTTTTGCATTTTGTATGTATTACCCAGATTAATGTATGCCCTAAATTCCTTTGGATCTAATTCAATAACCCTTTGGCATTCTTCAATAGATTTTTCATATTCTCCTTGATTATAATACAAAATGCTTAAATTATTATGGGCAAGCGTAGCTGCTGGATTTTTAATTATTGTATCTTGCCATAAGGTCATCTGATCTTTATATATATGTGATTGTAACCATACTTTTCTACTAAAAAGTGTTAATATAGTAAGAAATATTATATATTTTACCCAATTCAAATTTTTACCAAATTTTTTAAATAGTATCGCTATTCCGGCAACCCAAATAGTAATTAATCCTATACTTGCTAAATATTGGAAATGATCCGCTACAAAAGAAAATTTCATGGGATAAATATCAATAAATCCTAAGGCGGGCGCTAACGTTATTATGAAAAATAATAATGCGATTAGCAAAGCATTACTAATAAATTTTTGTAGAAATACTGATATGATAAGAATTGCAATAACACTAGCGGGATATAAATATTGCCACCAAATACCAGAATCTATTTGCCATTTAGGATATATAAAAATAAGATTGTTTGGCCATAAAAGACTACTAACATAAAACCAAATAGCACGCCCAGCAATTAAAAAACGATCTATAATTGAAAAATCCCAAACGATACCTCGCGCACCAACAAAATTTTTCTCTACCCATATAGTTAGAATACCCATGATAAAACCAATTATAAAGAACGGAATTAATGGCAAAAGATTTTTAAAAAATATTTTCTTCTGTTTCCACCATAATAGTAATAAAATCGCAACAGGCATAGAACAGGTAACCGTTTTCGTTAATAAGGCGCAAATATATAAAAATAAGGAAATAAAATAAAATGTTTGATACTTATCAAACGGTTTTAATCCCGTATCTTTAGAAAGACTTTCTCCTAATTTCAAATATTTAATATATGACAAAACTGCTAATAAGTAAAAAAATGTGGAGAGTACATTTTTACGTTCACTTATCCAAGCAACAGATTCCACATGTACAGGATGCAATGCAAAAATAAATGCGGCAAACCAAGCGCCGTGAACTTTCAATTTATATAGTATTAAAAATATTATAATAGCGTTAAAAGAATGTAGGATTATGTTAACTAAGTGATAATAGAAAGGATTTAATCGCCATAACTGATAATCTATCCAAAAACTTGTAAATACCATTGGATAATATTGATGTGTGAATATCTTTGCAGCAGAAAAATCAAACCATATATTTTTCAAACCATTCGGACTTCTTATTAATAAGTTATTTAAAACATAATCATCATCGTCCCATATATATCCGTTACGGATGGCGGGTGCATAAGAAAATAGCGTTATTAAAAAAATGAAACTACTTCCTATGATTATTTTCTTTAAAAGCATTTTTCAAATTATTTTTTTTAGATATCGACAATATATAACCCGTTATTTTGTATTGTTTTTAGCTGTCCCCTTTCTCATCATTTATCCAAGTATTCGTCCAAAAAATGTTTTACATTTTATTAAATTTATTTTACTTTTTAATTCCGGAAGTTTTTTTATTGTTTCATTTTCGCCGGCAAGTATGCATTCATTAAACTTTACTAATTCAAACCATTTAATTTCTTTTACCGGAGGTGAAATCAAAAAATCTGCTTCTTTTAATTGCATCTGTCTTAAAGTTGAAAAAGCTATTTCGCTTGTTCTTTGTGAAATTTCAAATGCACTGTTGATATCTTCTTCCGAAATTAATCGTAATTTTGAGCTTACATCAACTCCTATCAAAAAGTCGCTTCCCATATCCCTTACAACTTTTATCGGTATCACTCTGACCGCTCCGCCGTCGACAAGAATATTATCATTAAATTTTACGGGTGGCATTATCCCGGGAATAGACATGCTCGATATAACAGCTTCCTGAATAGGTCCTTCTTTCAATATGACTTCCCTACCATGGCAAATATCTATTGCAACACAAGCAAAAGGAATTTTTAAATCCTGAAAATCAATATCAGGTAAAAAAAATGCTATCATTTCATCCATAACAATTTTTTCTATAAATGCCATCTTTACGCCGGATAAGAAAACCAATGTTTTTTTCTTTATTTTTCCGATTAAATCATCTAACACGGTTTTTATTTCACTATTTAACATGCTTTCAAACCGCATCTTTTTGTAAATTTCTGTAGTCAGAAAAATTTTTATTTTATGTTCTATTTCATTAGTTGTCATTCCGCAACAATACATCGCTCCTAAAATCGCTCCCATTGAAGTTCCTGCAATATAATCCGGAAATATGCCATTTTTTTCAAGAATCCTTAGAACACCTATATGGGCAAGTCCTCTCGCTCCGCCGCCGCCTAACGCTAAACCTATTTTAAATTTTTTCATACATCCCCGTTTTAATCGCTTGACTCTATTTTAATTAATTAAATGAAGCTCCATCCCGATAACAATCGGGATTATAACGTTTACCATAAGATTCTAGGAGCGAAATCCTGCCCGAAGAGCATTCAATAGTGCCTTTATAAATGTAGCCTTCTGGCTGCAGGATGAAGCTCCATAGTTTACCATAAGATTCTAGGAGCGCAGGCCTGCTTGCCCGCCCCATCTTTATTTGGGACTGGCTGCAGGATAAATAGACGAATGCATCTGTTTTATTCTACTATCATTAGGATATAAATTTTTACCTTTTTCAAATAATTGTGCCGCCTCTTTTTTATTACCAAGTTGAATATTTACAATAATTAGATTATAGATTGCTTCAAAATATTCCGAATCAATTTTCATCGCTTTTTCAAAATATTCTTTCGACTTTTTTAATTCTTTGTTCTGAAAATAACAAACTCCTAATCCGACCAATGCCGCTGAATTTTTTCCATTTATTTCTAACGCTTTATTAAAAAAACTTCGGGCAGATACAAACTCATTCCGCAAAAGAAAGTGTCTTCCTATTTCATAAATAATATTGTCATCTTTTGGAGAAATTGCATTAGCAGTATTAAAATCATTCAATGCATTTTTGTAATCACCAATGCTGTTATAGCACTTTGCCCTTTCTAAATACATTTTAGGATTGTCTTTTACTATGTTCAGATACTTTTCAAATATTTTCAGGGCTTCACGTTGTTTGTTTTGTTTTCTTAATATAACGGCATAATCAAATAACACCAAATCTGTTTCCCTTAATTTCAGTGATTTAATATATTGCTTTTCTGCTTCTTCATAGTTTTCCGTGCCATTGTAATATTTTCCTAATTCCCAGAAAGCCCGCCAATTTTCAGGAAATTTTTTTGTTACATAATTCCAAAGTGCAAAATTATCCCGCCAAACAGTATTTTGTTTCACAGTGATAAATGAAAATAGTATTAACACGATGGGCAAAAAATTTAATAATTTTTTATTTCTAAAAGCAATATCTCCCATTAACAAACAGAATCCAAAAGACGGTAGATATAAAAATCTTTCAGCCATAAAATCGCCTATAGGAATTATATTAGACACTGGTAAAAGAAAAATAAAAAACCATAAAATGGATAATGCTATAATAGGCCGTGTTTTAATATTTTTATAACTTAAAACAAGCAAGGCTAATATTATTATAAGACTTAATAAAACATATATTTCAAATATTGTTCCTGAAAGGGGTATTACATTACTTATCCCCCAGTCAGGATTAAGAGGATACGGAATAAACATCAACTTTATGTAATAAACCATGACCTTGCTCATAGTAAAAATCCTTGTTAATAATCCTTCCTTAAAATAAATTTCACTACCGGTCGAAAATAATCCGCCGATGGCAAAATACTTAATAAATAAATATACAATTGAAACCATAAAATAATTAATAACTGTAAATCTTATTTTTTTGTTGAATATTATTTCATATACAAGAATGAATGCAATAAGCGCTACCGATGTTTCTTTGCATAACAAACCTAATAAAAAAAACATTAACGATAATATTCTTTTTTCTTTAATATAAAACAAAAAGGCGGTTAAACAAAAAAAACCAGCCATTATTTCTGACCTTCCGACAATGCCGGAGACAACTTCAACATGTACGGGATGCACTGCAAAAAATAATGCACTAATCAAGGCAGCCAGCTCAAAATCTTTTGTTTTATTACTTTCTGCCGATAAATGCACTGCATATATAAATTTACTTAAGAAAAAAACCGCTAAAACACTGAATGTATTTAAAATAACATTGCCGAGATGAAACCAAAACGGTTTTAAACCAAATATAGCATTTGTAAGTAAATAAGAAACCATTACCAGCGGACGGTAAAACATAGTACCTTTAAAATCTGTTTCGGCACCGTATTCATTTACAAAAAGCAATAAAATATTTTTTGGATCTTTTATTAAAGGATTATTTTTAATGATATGCAGGTCATCAAACGCAAAAGTATTATAAAGTGAATTAAAATAAACACCGATTGATACTATTACCAATATAGTAATATAAATTATCCTTTTAGTCATTTTACAATTCTATTTCCATTTCTTCCTGAGCAGCAAAAATATCTAAATTTAGCCCGGTTTTTTTTGCTATTGTTTTACAATTGTCTATAATTTTATCAAGCTGAATGTCAGTACGTTCTTGATTATGGTGCCAAAGTACAAATCTTTTGACTTTAGACTCAATTGCCAATTTTATCGCATCCGTATAAACACTATGTCCCCATGTTTTCGTAAATTTATATTCCTCTGAAGTATATTCCGAATCATGTACTAACAAATCCGCATTTTCGCAAAAGATTCTATAATCGTTGAACTCGAGTCCTCCGGAATGTTTATATGTTAATTCATTATCCGTTAAAAAAACAAAAGATTTTCCGTCTTCACTAAATTTATAACCCATGCCTTGATTTGGATGACTTAATAATATCGGCTTAATTCTTACTGAATCAATTTCAAATTCTTTTTCACAATAATTACTATACGATATTTTCGATTTAACTCTGCTAAAATCAACCGGAAAATAAGGAGGATTCATCATTCCTGAAATAATTTTCTTAATAGACTCCTGTGAAAAAGGACATCCATACATCTCAATTTCAGTACCTTTTATATAGAGCGGCTTGAAAAACGGGAATCCGAGGATATGATCCCAATGTGAATGGGTAAAAATAATATTATATTTCTTTTTGTTTTCTTTGACAAGTTTATTACCTAATTTTCTTATGCCGGTTCCCGAATCAATTATTATTGTTTTTTTGTTCTTAGTTTCAATTTCAACACAGGTTGTATTGCCGCCGTATTTCAAGTATTCCTTTCCGGAAACCGGTATTGAACCTCTTGCACCCCAAAATCTTATAATCATTTCTCCCCCAGGAAAAGTCAAGTGAAACTACACGAGCGAACAGACTGTGTCGCAATTGTTAATGAATGTATTTCGTTTTCCATTTCGTAGCAGCAAAGCGTAAGCAAAGCGTAAGCAAAGCGTAAGCTTTGCCCTGTTTTAGCAGAGCTATCGTTCTGCATCGCTAGCGCGTTGCAGCTACAATCTTGAAATTATGACATAGTCTGGAAGTCCTGTGGATTAAAAACCTTCATCCTTCGAGAATGAACGTGGTATCTTTTGTTTCAGGATTCCATGGATTGCAGGACTGCTTACCCGTCCCGACTTTTTGTGGGACCGGATGTAGGGTAAATAAAAAAATGTCTTTAACTTACCCTTATAATTTCCTTGTTACCGATAAAAAAACATTAAATTTATTATAAATTATTTATTGCAAAAAAGCAAGTTTTATTGTATAATTTTGCCATGAAGCTTTTCAATATAGAAGTTGAACGTTCTTATTGGCTTTTAACTATTGGCGTTGTAATGGCAATTTATTTATGGTTCTTTTTTATGGCAATTTCTAAATTCGTAGAAATCAAAAATGAAAGAATATTAAAAACAAACACTGAAGAATTACAATCATTAAAAGAACAAATCGTATTAATGCAAAGATTAAAATCTGATGCCGGTATCTATCCCGAAAGCATACCGGATTTCCCCGCAGGTTATTCTCAATTATATACACCCCATTTTTTACTTCTTTCCTACAATGAGCAATTATTAAATAACGTTGTTCAGTATATTGAACAAATTTATAGTTCGGTAATATCAGACACTAATCTTTACAATTTTAATCCTTTTGAAAGATATACTATCTATATATATAAGGATTCTAAAGATTATAAGGAAAAAACCAAACGTCCTGAATGGTCAGGCGGATATGTTTCATCAAGAAAGATATATACATATGAGAGTGACAACATAAAAAATATATTATCACATGAAGTAACTCATTTGATATTTAACGACTTTTTAGCCACTTTAGCCGAAAAAATCCCCAAATGGATACATGAAGGATTGGCGATACACCAAGAAAAAAAGTTCAGTAATTTAAAGACCTATCCTTTTGATAAAATGAATTTTTTACCAGCTGACGAATTTTTGAATTTTGATTTATCTAAGGCATCTTCAGAAAAAGTTAATATCTGGTATTTACAATCAGGTTCCATAATAAGTTTTATGCTTGATAATTATCCAAAAGAACATTTTTACAATTTTATATTAAAATTAAAAGAAACAGCAAATATTGATAATGCACTTTTATGGGGTTATCAGTCAAGGTTTAATAATTTTTCCGATTTAGAAGCAGAATGGCACAAAGGATTATCTATCAAATAGTGTCCTAAAAAACAATATAAACCAAAAAAACTCTTTAAAAGTTATTGTTTCACGTGAAACAATTTTAAAATCAGGGGATGCTGCCTGCCTGCCGAAGTTCCTTGGGAACGTAGGCATGGAGTTTTTCAGCAGACCCTAATTATGAACTCAATATTTTAACTTTTATTATCTGCTGTTTTAAACAATTATGCCCAGTCGTTGAAAAATCACATAATCGTTAGTCCAAAAATCATTTTAATCATTTTCAAAACGATGTTTATAATAGTATTCTTTATCACTTTTGGTATTTATCTTTACACTCTTTATTCAACAATTCAATCATTTAGAGATGCCGGAGATTTGATTGTTTCTGCTTATACTCTTGGTATTGCCCACCCGCCTGGTTATCCTTTATACGTAATTCTTGGTAAAATTTGGACCACCTTAATCCCTCTTGGAAATATTGCGTATAGAACTAATATTTTTTCTGCGATTACTTCTGCCTTATGCGTTACAATCGTTTATTTAATTGTCAGTAAAAAATTAGAATCCAAATGGATAGGTGCAATTACTGCATTTTCTTTGGCGATTTCCACAGCTTTTTGGCGACAAAGTATTTTAAGTGAAATCTATTCATTAAATGCTCTTTTTGCAATTATTGTAATTTATATCCTTCTTTTTCACACTGACAAATTGCTGTTGTTAAGTTTTTTATTCGGGTTGGGCTTGGGCAATCATCAGACACTTTTATTATTAGTTCCTGGTATTGCATATTTTCTAATTAAATCTAAATATTATATTACGAATATTAAAACTATAAAATATCTAATGATATTTTTCTTGTTAGGTTTTTCAATTTATTTATTCTTACCAATAAGAGCGTCAAGACAACCGATAAATAACTGGGGTAATCCAAGCAATTTCAGCAATTTTGTAAAAGTGCTTTCTAGGGCGGATTATGGGACTATGAACCTTTCCAGCCGCTATTCCGGAACAAATAGCTCTTTATTAGATTCATTTAAAATATATTTATCCCTTCTTAAGAATAATATTGGTGTAATAGGTATTTTACTTTTATTTATTGGTATTACAGTTAGTTTCAAAAACACTTTTAACTTAACCATTCTGTTATTATTCCTTTTTACAGGACCATTTTTTATATTCTTGTCTCGTCTCCCAAATAATGAATTCTCGCTTGCAATGCTTGAGCCCGCTTGTGCATTACCATCTATTTTTCTTGTCATATTAATAGGTATATGTATAAAAAAAGTGATTCCAAAATCTATTGTTCCTTTATTTATTTTATTCCCACTCTTTCTTGGAATTACCAATTTCAATAAGTTAAATAAAAGAAATAATTTTCTGGCTTTAGATTATGGCAAGAATTTAATGCTTTCCATTGGCAAAAATTCTTTTCTTTCTATGATTGCTGATATGCCGATATTTACGATTAACTACCTTCAATATGCTGGAAAATATCGGAATGATATTAAAATAGTATATAACTCATTTTTGCCTTGGAGGATACGGGAATATGAAAATAAATACCCTGATTTATTTTTAAAAGAACACTGCTCTTCTACCATTGATTGCCTTTTAAAGAACTCATCCAAATATCCAGTTTTTACTGAAGGTGTTCATTCCGGACTCGAAAATTATGTTGTTCCAACAGGAGTAGCTTGCAGACTTTTAGCAAATGAAAATATAGAGTCTAAAGCACAAAAAGTAAAAGAAACTATCCATTTGTATGATTTATATAGATTCCGCAAATCTAATGATATTTTAGATTATTATGAAAAACAAGTAATTTCGTATTATTCTTCAGCATTCTTTAATGCATCCGTGATTTTGCAACAAGGTGGCTTAATAAAAGAGGCAGAGATAATAGCAGAACAATCTAAACAATTTTAATATTTAAATGTCATAGAGTTATTTGAACCATACTATAATGATATTGTGCGATAGTGCCTGCCCGCCGAAGGTTTAGTGGCGGGGGATAGGGCGATAGCGCAAGAAAACTCTATAACGCATTTTGTTTCACGTGAAACAATTCAAAAAGGATTACGCCAAATGAACTACTTCGCAACAAGAGACTGTGCCGCAATTGTTAATGAAGGTATTTCGTTTTCCATTTTGTAGCAGCAAAGCGTAAGCAAAGCGCAATCTTTGCAATGTTTTAGCAGCGCTATCTAGACTGTGTTGCAACTCCTGTTTGTCATTCTGGGCAGAATGACATATGAAATGACATTATGACACAGTCTCCAAGATGTGCGGAATTTTTTGATTAAAAGATACACTTGCAGTGATTTAAGGACCTGTATTATTGTAATCACAGCAGAAAAGGGGTTTTTTAACAGTATCATTATATGAAAAAGGTAAATATTATATCTCTGGGTTGTAATAAGAATCTGGTTGATTCAGAGACAATTGCTGGTATTCTGGCAAGTGAAGGTTTTTTACTTATATCTAAACCACAAAATGCTGATATAGTAATTTTAAATACTTGCGCTTTTATTGATTCCGCAAGAAGGGAAGCGTATTCCAATATTGAAAATTTGTTATCAAATAAACCTGAACATCAAAAACTGGTTCTTTGCGGATGCCTTCCTCAGCGTGAAAAAAGCACACTGTTTAAAAAGTATCCTCAGATTGATGCCATATTGGGTAGTTCAGATTTTAAAAATATATCTGATATTATCAACTCCTTATACACCTCTAAAAAGACTATTATGCATGTTAGTCAACCAAGATTTATAATTTCCAGTCAACCAAAACTATTTTCAACACCAAAAAGTTACGCATATATTAAAATATCCGAAGGGTGCAACAATCATTGTAATTATTGTATTATACCAAAATTGCGCGGACCTTTTAGAAGTAGGCGAATGGAATATATTATTAATGACGTTAAAAATGCTATTTCAACCGGTAGAAAAGAAGTTATTTTAGTAGGACAAGATACTACTCTATATGGGATAGATATTTATAAGAAACAGGTACTACATATATTATTGGAAAATATATCAAAGATACAAGAACTAAAGTGGATTAGGCTGCTTTATACCCATCCTGCCCATTTCACTGATGACTTAATTTCAACTATTGCTGAAAACGAAAAAATATGTAAATATATTGATATACCCATTCAACATACGGTAGATTCTATTTTAGAAAAAATGGGGCGTCCTTCTTCAAAAATAATTTTTAATTGTATTGAAAAACTTCAAAGGAAAATACATAATATTACTTTACGAACAACTATTATAGTCGGTTTTCCGGGAGAAACAGAAGAATTCTTTCAAAAGCTTTTAAAAGACATTAACAATTTGAGTTTTCATTGGTTAGGTGCTTTTATGTTTTCAAAAGTGCGAGGAACAAAGGCATATAAACTCACAGATTCTCTGCCTTCAACAACTAAACAAGCAAGATATAATGAATTAATGGAAACTCAACAAAAGATTACATTAAATAAAAACATGGAATGGCTTGGTAAGAAAATTTATGCTTTAGCTGATACTTCTAATTTCGGGCATTCCGAATTTCAAGCTCCCGAAATTGACGGCAGGATTATTTTTACCGCTAACCAAAACACCGGCAGTTTTAAGAAACACCAAATCCGTCAAGTAAAAAATGTGTATGATTTAAAGACAGCGTAATCCTAACCTCTCATCTCTATACACTATCCGCTGATTTTAAAATTGTTTCACGTGAAACAAAATGCGTTATAGAGTTTTCTTGCTCTATCGCCCACCACTTCCGCCACTGATTCTTTCTTGCCCACCAACGGT
>DMMW01000040.1:7450-10662 GCA_003452965.1 Elusimicrobiota bacterium | reverse complement strand
CGGGCAGGCACTATCGCACTATCGCACTATCCCACTATCGCACTATATCATTATAGTATGGTTCATATAACTCTCCTCTGAACTATTGACTATAAACCGTTTTTTACTTGACATTTTATTATACTTTTTGTAGTATCATTATACCTTATGCCAAAAATAACACCAAAACGGATTAATTATATTTCATGGGATGAATATTTTATGGGAGTTGCCTTACTCTCTGCTGAAAGAAGCAAAGACCCTAATACCCAAGTCGGAACCTGTATTATTAATTCACAAAATAAAATTGTTGGTGTGGGATATAACGGATTCCCAACCGGATGCTCTGATGATGCCTTGCCCTGGAATAATAAAGGAAAATTTCTGGAAACAAAATATCCATATATATGTCATGCCGAACTTAACGCAATACTTAATAGTATAGGAAAAAATCTTGTTGGGTGTATTATGTATACCGCACTGTTCCCTTGTAATGAATGCGCCAAGGCAATAATACAATCGGGAATAAAAGAGATTGTTTACCTTTCTGATAAGTATTCGGATGCAGATATGACAAAAGCAGCAAAACTAATGTTTAAACAATCCGGTGTAAAATTAAGAAAACTCAAAACTAAAAAAAATTCTATATTGTTATCGTTTGTATCTTCGGATATTTAAAAACAGTTTTAGAGTTATTAAAGGTTATTGAACATCGTACTATAGAGGTTCCGCCATCCGTCATCCACCAATCCGTCGGCTGACGGAGCGGAGGCGGTGGAGACGCGGCGAGCAGTCTCGTCCCTACGGGGTTAAATTATTAAGCAATTCCTATTCTATCCCATTAACGCACTATCGCTCTATTGTACTATTTTTAATTATGAGCAAAATAATTGTCATTGCTAATCAGAAGGGGGGCGTTGGAAAAACAACTACTGCTATCAATCTTGCAGCTTCTTTTGCTATCCTATCCTACGAAACGCTTCTTATTGATTTAGACCCGCAAGCAAATGCAACAAGCGGATTTGGAATAAAGAAAGAAGAAATTTCGGCAAGTATATATAACGTTCTTATAGAAGATGTTTTACTTGAAGATGCCATTTTACCTACTGATGTTGAATGGTGCGAAATAGTTCCGTCAAGTATGGATTTAGTAGGTGCAGAAATTGAACTTGTAAGCATGTTATCCAGGGAATCCCGCTTAAAAAACGCACTCGCGAAATTTGATAATGTTTATGATTATATAATTATAGATTGTCCTCCATCTCTTGGATTATTAACAATCAATGCCTTGACATCTGCAAACTCCGTAATTATACCTATTCAGTGTGAATATTACGCCCTGGAAGGTTTAGAACAACTTAAAAAAATAGTAGATAAAGTTAAAAAGGTTCTTAATCCCAATCTTTTTGTTGAGGGAGTTTTACTTACTATGTATGATGCGCGGGTAAACCTTTCTGCACAGGTAAAAGACGAGATTAGTAAATATTTTGGAGATAAGGTCTATAAAACAATTATCCCGAGAAACGTTCGTCTTGCAGAGGCTCCGAGTTTCGGCAAGCCGGTTATATTATATGATAAACATTCTCGCGGAGCTGAGGAATACCTTAATTTAGCAAAAGAAATTATCGCCAAAAAAGAATTCTAAATAATAGAGATTAGCATATAAAAGATAAGTATTTGGTGTTAGTTTTTACTAATCCCTAACCTCTTACCTCTAATCTCTGGTTTTATAGACATCCTATAAAGAGAAGGATGTCAGATATAATGGACATTATATCAGGGGGATGTTATGAGAAAAGCTTTAGGTAAGGGACTCGAAGCACTTATTCCCGAGATAGGCAGCGCTTTTTCTTCTCCAACCGCGTTAACCGAAGGAACCATAAAAATAGCTGTTAATAAGATTAAGCCAAATAAGTATCAAGCAAGAGAAAAGTTTGATGAAAAGGAAATTAATGATTTGGCAACCTCTATTCTTGAGCATGGTCTTGCACAACCCATAATGGTTACCCCGCCTACAGAAGACGGAATATATCAATTAGTGGCTGGTGAAAGACGTTGGCGTGCAACTATTAAAGCCGGTCTTCCGGAAATACTTGCAATTGTAAAACCGTTGTCGGAAAAAGAAAGTTTTGTTCTTTCGCTCATAGAAAATCTGCAGCGGGAAGATTTAAACCCGATTGAAGAAGCCAAGGGTTATAAACGTTTAATGTCGGAGTTTAATTTGAGGCAGGAAGATCTTGCAAAAACTCTCGGGAAATCCCGTCCCACTATTGCAAATACCGTCCGATTACTTACTTTATCTCCATTGATTCAGGACGCAATTTTGGAAGGAAAAATCAGTGAAGGACATGCAAGAGCCATTGCAACTATTGAAGATCCCATCAAACAAAGATTGCTTTTGGAACGAATAATAAACCAACAACTTACCGTTAGAGATGTGGAAAATATTTCTAAAAAGACAAGGAAAATCAAATCGAAAAAAAATAGCGATATAATCGCTGTTGAAGAAGACCTTCAAAAAATATTAGGAACAAAAGTTGAAGTTAAATACAGAGGAAAAAAGAGTAAAATTATTATCTCTTGTTTTTCATTAAATGAGCTAAACCGTATTATCGGAATATTTCGTAACAAAACTAATCGAAATTTTTCTAATTAGGCTTTCATTGCTGCTTTATTTCCATTCTAATTCCTTAACATTTTGTTTGGTAACTTCTTTGGTGGGATATATCTCGGTTACTATTTCGGAAGGTACAAACCATAATTTTATTTCTCGTTCGGCGTCGGCATCACTCCCTGAAACATGTAAAACATTTTCATACACACCCTTTGTTGTAATTCTTCCATATGCGCCGCGAATTGTGGTTGGTTCTGCTTCTTCAGGATTTGTAGAGCCTGCTATTCTTCTTAATTTTTCAATTGCGCCCTCACCCTGATATACTAATGCAAGTACTCTTTTTGTTTTATGAATATCTCCGCACAGATACTGAATAATTTCTCCAAAAAAAGGTTTTTCTTTCATATGAGAATAATGCTCTGCAGCAAGTTCCTTTGTTGGACTTACTACTTTTGCGCCTATTATTTCGAGTTTTGCTTCCGAAAGTCTTGTAAGTATACTTCCGGTAAGTGATTTCTTTAAACCATCGGGTTTTACAACAACAAGCACTTGTTGTTTCATAAAAATATTTTACAAAATTTTTTTTAATTGTCAAGCAAAAAAATTCTTAAGTTCATAG
>DMMW01000040.1:0-7319 GCA_003452965.1 Elusimicrobiota bacterium | reverse complement strand
GTTCATAGATATCTGCCGGTTGCCAGTTTATTGTTAACGATTTTTCATTTTGTTTTTACATGAACTACGAACAATAAACTAAAGACTAATTTTTTACTATTTTTAAAAAATTTTGCTTGACTTTCTTCTTTGCATTTGATAAAATATGTTAAAAGAATAATAATATCTACTAATATATGGTAAAGTTAAGCAATTGAAAAGCTTGTTTATTAGTTATTAACAATTGTTAATAAGTATGTTAGTAATTTTTTATTTTTGTTAATCATTATGGATAAATCCGCCCAAGAATTGTGGGAAAATTGTTTAGAAATTATTAAGAAAGAGCTTTCTGAAAAATCGTTTGACTTGTGGATAAAACCAATTAAAGCGGTTTCTGTAAGCGATGATAAATTTTTAGTTGAAGTTCCTAATAAGTTTTTTAGTGATTGGATAAAATTAAATTTGCAGGATATAATAGAAAAAGAATTATCTAAACAAATTAATAAAGGTATTATTCTTGAATATTCCGTAATGCAAAATCTTGACGAAATTATCAGAAAAACCGAGCAAACAATAGATCCTATCCAACATCCTAACGACGAGTCAATTTTTTCTGAAAATCAATTCAATCCAAAATATACTTTTGAAAAATTTGTAGTAGGCAGTTCAAATAAATTCGCCCAGGCAGCCGCCATGGCAGTAGCCGATGCACCGGGCAAAGCGTATAATCCTTTATTCATATACGGCGGCGTAGGCCTCGGGAAGACCCACTTGTTTCATGCTATAGGCAACAAAATGAAGCAGATAAATCCTTCTGCAAAAGTCCTTTATATTACCTGTGAAAAATTCGTTAATGAATTTGTTTTCGCCCTTTCAAAAGGCACAATGGCTCAATTTCATCACAAATACCGTTCTCTGGACACACTGCTTATAGATGATATACATTTTCTTGGCAAAGGCGAACATATCCAGGAAGTTTTTCATCATACTTTTAATGCCCTTTATGATGCCGGTAAACAAATTGTCATTTCGGCAGACTCAGCCCCAAAAGAAATAATTACAATTCAAGATAGACTCCGAAGCAGGTTTGAATGGGGTCTGGTTGCTGATATTCTTCAACCGGATTTAGAAACCAGAATAGCTATTCTTAGAAGTAAAACAATTGACGAGCGAATCCACGTGCCTGAAGATGTAATACTTTTTATCGCTTCCCATATAAAAGCAAATATTAGGGAATTAGAAGGGGCTTTGATTAAAATTGTCGCCCATTCATCCCTTATAGGAAGTCAGATAACAGTAGACAGGGCGCAGGAGATTTTAAAAGATATTGTAAAACAGGATATTAATGAATTGCCTATAACAATTGAAAAAATACAAAAAGTGGTAGCAAAACATTTTAAACTGGACATTAAAGATTTAAAAAGCAAGAAAAGAACTGACGCTATTGCACAACCACGACAGATAGCTATGTATCTTGCTAGAAAACTAACAGAATCTTCAACAATAGAAATCGGCGAAACATTTGGCGGCAGGGACCACACGACGGTTTTATATGCATATGATAAAATAGAAAAAGCATTATTGAAAGATCCTATTTTTACTTCGACCGTAAGCAAAATAATTAAAGATATAAAAACCATAGTTTAAATATTGAGTAACTTGTTAAGTACTTTTTAGAACAGTTAGTAAATTATAAAACTTTGTTACAATCACTTAACTTGTGCATTACTAAATAAACTATAAACATAATTACTAACATTAACTATTATCTATAAAACTACTATTAGCGACTTAAAAACAAATTATAAAAAAATTACTAACATACTAACAGCTATTAATATTATTCTTATTATATATTGATATAATAATAATGGCAAAAACAAGATAAGAAATGTGATAAGGGAGGAAAAAATGAAGGTAGTTTGTAGTAAAGATACTTTATTAAAGGGTATTGGAACAGTTTTAGGAGCAGTTTCTCAAAAAAGTACGTTGCCATTACTTTCAAATCTGCTTTTTGATGCTAAAGGAAACAATCTTACATTAGCTGCAACGGATTTGGAAGTTGCTGTAAAAACGATTATACCGGCACAAGTCCTTAAAGAAGGGGGAACTACACTGCCAGGCAAATTAATTTCTGATATTGTTCGTAAATTTGATAATCAAGATATAGAGGTTTCAGCCGATGAACAAGAAAAAGTCATTTTAAAATCCGGTAAAACAAAATTTTCTTTAGTTGGCATATCTAAAACAGAATTTCCAGTTGCAGTAAATTTTGAAGGCGGTAAATCATTTACTATTGAAACTTCTATATTAAAGGATATGATCACAAAGACAAAGTTTGCCATATCCACAGATGAAACAAGATATGTATTGAATGGTATATGTTTTGTAATTGAGAAAGGAAAAGCTATAATGGTTGCAACTGATGGCAAACGGTTGTCTTTTATATCAAATGATGATGTTGTTGACAAAAAACTTTCCTTCTCACTAATAATTCCCTCCAAAGCGATTGAGGAGCTGCTAAAAATTATGTCCAATTCTACTGTCAAGGAAGTAGAGGTAGGGATTTTTGATAACCAGGTTGGATTTAAAATAGAAAATACCATACTTAGATCCCGACTTATAGACGGACATTTTCCTAATTATGATCAAGTAATACCAAAAGAGAGAAAGGGCAGTATTAAAATAAAGACAAAAGACCTTTTGGATGCAACTGAACGGGTCTCCTTAATTTCAGCCGGCAGGACATCTTCAATAAAATATTCAATTATGAAAGGAAAAATATTGTTATATTCTATGGAACAAGGTCGTGGCGAAGGCAACGACGAAATAGAGATTGACTATAAAGGAGAAAGTTTTGATGTAGCGTATAACCCGAATTATATAATTGATATGTTGAAAGTATGTGATAGTAAAGAAATAATACTGGAGTTCAACACCCCTGTAAGCCCCGGAGTCCTCAAACCGGATAATGATTCTAATTATACATATATAATAATGCCTATGCGATTAGAGTAGGTTTTTATGCCCAAAGCAAAAAAAGGAAAAGTAACACATATCAGTATCTTTGCTGAAAAGTTCCTAAATAGAAATATTTATAACTCAGATGAATATGCTTTAAGAATTTTTTTTTCTGAAGTTATAGGACCTAAAATTTCAAAATATGCTCAATTAGTAAAACATGAAAAGGACACTGTGTATATAGCAGTAAAAAATTCAGTAGTAAAAAATGAGATTATGTTGACAAGAAGGAAAATAATCAAATTACTGAATGAATTTCCCGGAATTGGAAAAATAAATGAAATTAAAATAGTTCAGAATTAAATTGCGAAAAAGGAGCAAATTCTTGTATGTCAAAAGATAAAGAAGTAGAAAAATACGGTGCATCTAATATTCAGGTCTTAGAAGGGCTGGAAGCAGTTAGAAAAAGACCGGCAATGTACATTGGTTCAACCGGGGCGGAAGGACTACACCATTTAGTATACGAAGTAGTAGACAATTCAATTGATGAAGTTCTTGCAGGTTTCTGCAAAACAATTGAGGTAGTGATTCATGATGATAATTCAGTTTCGGTTACTGATGATGGCAGGGGGATTCCTGTTGAACCGCATCCGAAATTCAAAGATACATCTGCATTGGAAATAGTAATGACAAAACTTCATGCAGGTGGAAAATTTGACCACCAGTCATACAAAGTTTCAGGCGGACTGCATGGTGTCGGAGTATCCGTTGTGAATGCCCTTTCTGAATATCTTGAAGTTGAAGTTTACAGAAGTGGAAAAATATATTATCAAAAATATCTAAAAGGCAAACCGGAAACTTCTGTAAAAGTGAAAGGCACAACTGATGATATAGGAACAAAAGTAACATTCAAGCCAAGCAAAGACATTTTTTCCACTACTGAATATTCATTTGATATACTCTCAAGCCGTCTAAGAGAACTCGCTTTCTTAAATGCCGGCACAAGAATCACTATACTTGACGAGCGTGAAGACAAGGAACATACGTTTAATTACGAAGGCGGAATTGTGCAATTTGTCAAATATCTTAACATGAACAAAAATCCGCTGCATTTGGAACCGATATATTTCACCAAAGAAAAAGATAGTATAATTGCCGAAGTGGCGATTCAGTATAACGACAGTTATTCCGAAAATATAATTTCATTTGTAAACAACATTAACACCCATGAAGGCGGCACGCATCTTGCAGGCTTCCGTTCTGCATTAACCAGAGTAATAAATGATTACATTAAAAATAAAGAATTAATAAAAGACAAAAACGTTTCGCTTTCCGGTGAAGATGTGCGGGAAGGGCTGACAGCAGTTATCTCAATAAAAATTCCAGATCCGCAATTTGAAGGCCAGACAAAAACAAAATTAGGGAATTCGGAAGCAGAAGGAATAGTTAAATCAATAGTAGGCGATGCGCTTTCCACATTTTTGGAAGAAAATCCTACAGTTGCAAACAAAGTAACCGAAAAAGCTGTTTTAGCCGCGGAAGCGCGAGAAGCCGCAAGAAAAGCTCGAGAATTGACAAGAAGGAAAGGCGCGCTGGACAGCGGTTCTTTACCCGGGAAACTCGCGGATTGCCAGGAAAGAGATGCTGCCAAATGTGAAATATACATCGTTGAAGGAGATTCTGCAGGAGGTTCAGCAAAACAGGGACGTGACAGAAAATTCCAGGCAATTTTACCTTTAAAAGGCAAAATATTAAACGTTGAAAAATCTCGTATAAATAAAATGCTGGCAAACGATGAAATAAGAACGCTAATCACAGCACTTGGCACAGGAATCGGGCAGGAGGATTTTGACATAAATAATTTAAGATATCATAAAGTAATAATAATGACTGATGCCGATGTTGACGGAGCACACATCAGAACCTTACTTTTAACATTTTTCTACAGACAGATGCAGGATTTAGTAAAAAACGGAAATATTTTTATAGCACAGCCGCCGCTATATAAAGTAAAAAAAGGTAAAAAGGAATTTTATATTGAAACTGATGATAAATTGGAAAGTATGCTTTTAGAAGAAGGTATTACCAACATGAAAATTTGCGAACTTGAAAAAGGCAAAATATCAAAAGAATTTGATACCAAAAAACTTGCAGGTATACTTAAAAACCTTATAGACTTTGAGTCACTCATAAAAAAATTACAAAAAAAGAATGTTTCTTGGGATGATTATATCAGTTTCAAGAAAAAGGATACATTACCGCTATATAAAGTTGAGATAGAAGATAAGCCAACATATATTTATACAGAAAAAGAATGGAAAAACTTCAAAATAGAATACATAAAAAAGAAAAAAGAACAAATGTCTGAATCACTGGTAGCAGCCGGCGAACTACCCTTAGAAGTAGGTGCCGAAGAATTAGGCAGTGAAGTTAAAGACTTATGGGAGATTGCAAAACTGGATACTATTGTAAAAAAATTAGAATCGGAAAAAGTTGATTTATCGGATTATGGTAATGGCGGAGAAAAAGCACGATACAGAATAATGTGTGAAGATGAGGAATTTGATGTAAAAAACTTTAAAGAGCTAATTGATACGGTAATGGAACTCGGAAGAAAAGGTTCGTCAATACAGAGATACAAAGGTCTTGGCGAAATGAATCCCAGCCAATTATGGGAAACAACGATGGATCCTAAAAATAGAAAACTATTACAAGTAAAATTAGAAGATGCAATTGAAGCGGACAAAATATTCACAACACTAATGGGCGACAAAGTAGAACCGCGTCGTTTATTTATTGAACAACACGCCCACGAAGTACGCAATTTAGATATTTAATAATGGGGACGGTTCTAATAATGGGGACGGTTCTATTTATCCTGCAGCCAGTCCCAAATAAAGATGGGACGGGCCCTCCACTGAAACATTGGCGGGCAAGCAGGATTTCGCTCCGTGGAATCCTGAAACAAAAGATACCATGGGTTTTCAACCCGTGGAGCTTCATTTGAAAGCGTGTTATGTTGGTGCTGCAAAATAAAATTATAATGAAAAAATTTAAAAAGGATTCGTTATTTAATAAAAAAAGATTTGAATGGTTAGAAAAAAACAGAATTAAAGAGATTCGTAGTATGACAAAAAAAGACATAAACAAAAAATTAAAAGACATATTGCTTTTTTCAGAAAGATTCAAAAATAATTATGTGCTTAATAATCCAGTAAGTTACGAAATACTATTAAGGAAAAAATAGATGAATCTTATAGAAGTTTACGATAAAGTAATAAGTTTTCTTAATAAAGAAAAATTTGAATATATAGTTATCGGAGGCATTGCAGTTGGTGTATTAGGCGAATTACGTGCCACAGGAGACATAGATATAGATATAATTTTAGATAAGCGAGATATTGAAGATTTCTTAAACAAGGTAAAAAAGAATGGTTTTGAATATTCAAAAAATGAATGTGTAAAAAGGGCAAAAGAAACCGGTACATTTCAAATAAAACTTGGGGATTATCATATAGATTTTATAATCGCTTCAATTGAATTAGAAAAAGAAGCAATTAAAAGGAAACAAATAATAAAAGTTTTAGATGTAAAGTCAAATTTACCTACAGCAGAAAATTTAATATTATTGAAGATTATTGCTGGTCGTCAGAAAGACATAATGGATGCGAAGAATATAGTTATTAAAAACAAGGGTAAATTAGATAAAAAATATTTAATAAAATGGGCTCAAAAAATATCAGATGAAATGGAAAGTGGTCGCGTATACAACGAAATAAAGAACTTAGATTTATAAGAATTTATATAGTTGTAGCTGCAGACCTTGGTCTGCGAGGTGCTGGAGGTCAAAATGTATAAATGTAAAAAATGCGGGCACAAGAATAAAAAAATTGGTTTTAATTTTACAGATTTTAATTATTACATTGCTTATGAAAAAGAAGAAGAGGAACCAGAATATCTTGACAATGCACCTGAATGGGTAAACAAATATTGTTCAAATGATGTGGAAGTGACTGATCCCATTGGTTGCCCAAAATGCAATACGAAAAACGTATTGTAATAATGGGGACGGTTCTATTTATCCTGCAGCCAGAAGGCCACATGTATAAAGGCACTAGTGGAATGCTCTTCGGGCAGGATTTCGCTCCCAGAGGCATATGGTAAACGTTATAATCCCGATTGTTATCGGGATGGAGCTTTATCCTGCAGCCAGAAGGCCACATTTATAAAGGCACTAGTGAATGCTCTTCGGGCAGGATTTCGCTCCGTGGAATCCTGAAACAAAAGATACCATGGGTTTTCAACCCGTGGAGCTTCATTTAAAAGTGTGTTATGTTGGTGCTGCAAAATAAAATTATTTAATCAAAGAATTCTCCGCA
>DMMW01000054.1:1715-5337 GCA_003452965.1 Elusimicrobiota bacterium | reverse complement strand
AGACGCGCAAGATTTATTATAGATGATGGTATATATCATGTAATGATTAGAGGAAATAATCATAATAGAATTTTTAATTGTGACTATGATTTTAAATATTTCTTAGAACTAATTAAGGAAGCAAAAGTTAAATTTGAAATTAAAATATATCATTATGTGCTTATGGATAATCATGTTCATTTAATAATTAAATCACAAAAAGGAATTAATTTAAGCGAAGCTATGAAAAAGATAAATGTTAGTTATACTTCATATTATAGAAGACGATATGGTGGTATAGGGCATTTTTTTCAAGACAGATTTAAGAGTTATATAATACAAGATGGAAAATATTTACTTGAATGTGGACGTTATGTGGAATTAAATCCTGTAAAAGCTGGCATAGTAAAATTTCCAGATGAATATAAATGGAGTAGTTATCATTTATATGCGGAAGGTATTAGAAACGATTTAGTAGATAAAAATCCGGAATATGATGGGTTATCCGATAATAAAGCAAATTTAATGAATTTATATAAAATGTATGTTAAAGATGGTATTTCAGAACAAGTTAATGAAGACAAATGTTTTAGGGAAGGCATATATGGTTCTGATAATTTTAAAAGTGAAATGTATAAAATGGGATTAAAACGAGTAAGTCAAAAACGGGGAAGACCTAGAAATGAAAAATAGAACCGTCCCCATTATTTTATTTCTAATTTGTGTTTCGGATTTATTTGCGGGGAATTTGTTGACAAATGGCAATTTTGAAGACGGTAATGTTTCAAGTTGGACGATTTCGGGTAAGATTGCAAATTTTAATGTTGAAACTTCAACTATAATTGGTAATTATTCAGGCGCATTAGGGTCTACTTCTTCAACAGCAGGACTTAGAAAAGTGTATTCCTCGGATCTTCCCGTTACCGCAGGCGATAGATATAATTTATGCGGTTATGTGTTTAATAGTACTGGTGCAGCAATTTCATATTTAGGGTTCGGGATACAGCCGGGTGGTGGTGCTGTTTCAAGTTTTAAAAATTTTAATTCTACCTACACAAATACAAGCGCCAGTTCCTGGCAATTTGTTTCAAGATCAACCACAATTGCCGAAGGTGTTACGGAAGTAGGAATAACTAACGGCATTTATATAGCTTCAAAGATACAATCTCCTTCTACTGGTTATTTTGATAATGTTTATTTCGGACAGCCGAATTCGCCGACTCAACTTGCTCAATACGCAGGAATATCACCAATTATATCAGGGGAGTGGACAAATTCACAAATTATTGTTACTTCTTTTACACAGTCAGGTTCAGTTAGAGGTTCTAATCATACTGAAGCGATAAGTTTCCATTTGCAAGTTACAAGTAGTTCGGCAGATGAACCAGATTGGTCTAATTTATTTGTAGATTGTGTTTCCGATTTTATTTCAGAGGGAACAACAGGTTATCAGTGGACTAATCTTACTAATAAGGCAACGTATTGGTGGCGTGTATGGAGCGAAGATTATTATTATAGTGTTAACGGAGCTACTTCAACATTGCTTTCTTATGGCGGTGTTGCAAAGTTCGGATTTGATAATTTATTGCCAAGCCAGATATCTGATTTAACAGCATCAAACGGCAGCGACGAAGGAGAAATAATTTTAGCGTGGACATCACCCGGGAATGACGGTGTTTTTGGAATTATTTATAATGGCGAGTTTAGTATAAAGTATTCAACCAACCCAATCAGAAACGATTCGGATTTTTCCAATATATCTTCTGTTTATGAAATAAGAGAAACAACAAGCACATCGGCACAGCAACCTTATTCAATAACAGTTACAGGGCTTAATCCGGGGACGACTTACTATTTTGCAATGAAATATAGAGATGGAATTCTCGGCAACTGGGCGGGTTGGTCAAAAGATGCGGCTGTAAATGAAAATTCGTTTGCAGCTGCTTGGGATTTACAACCGGCAGCGCCGACAAATTTAGTTTCAAGTATAGAAAACGGAAATATTACGTTGTCATGGGATGATGTTTACGTTTCCGATTTTGATTATTACAGAATTTATTGTGATTCACAGACCTTCAATTTTTCAAATCAATTTTCATCAATAACAACTACAAGTAATTCAATTACAATTTTCGGACTGCAAATCGGAGTAACCTTTTATTTTAGAATTACATCGGTTGATAAAGGGAATCAGGAAAATGGATTATATTCTATTGCAAAAGAAAGTGATTTTTCAAATATTGTTTCAACAGTTATTATTATTTTACCGCCTATGTTGACTTCTGCAATTTGTTCAAATGAAAGTGTTGTTTTATCATGGATACACTCACCGGATTATGGGAAGAATAATTTTTCAGTTTACAATGTTTACAGAAGTACTGTCCAGAATGGTCCATATTTTTTAATTGGTTCTACACCGACAGGGGTAAGTTATGTTGATTTGCCGCAGGAACAACAGGTCTATTGGTATGTTTTAAAAACTTTAGATATAACAGGTCGTGAATCAGTATATTCAAATGAATTGGATGTGAATACTGATATTACACCACCCGGGATAATGCATCAACCCATTACTGAAATTAATAAAATTGGTAGGTATGTTATTTTTACGGCGACAATTACGGATTCGGTTTCTGCCAAACTTTATTATAAGAAGAACGGTGGTTTATGGATAGAAATTAGTTCAAAATCGGTTTTTAACGATATATTTGTTTTTGAATTAGGTCATATAGACGATTCTTTTTTGGATAGTTTCAGTTATTATATGGAGGCAAAAGATTCTATCGGAAATTGCGGATATTTTATCGTAAATGGTTTAGCTGTTACTGAATCTAATCCAGCCATAATCAAGGTTAATGTAAAAACGGATGAAGATGTTATCACATCAACCGATGTGGTAGTAATTTCAACTGGAAATATTGTATCTATCCCGAATAGTTATGCAAAATATGAAGCTAAAGTTATAATTCCTCAGGGCGCAACAGATATTGATTTGCCTATTGTAATAGAACAAAAAGGTTATATCGGACAAATAGGCCGACCGGGTTTTGAGCTTCCTGCTCTGGCACAACAGAATGGACAAAACAATAGTATAGATGTTTCAATATCAAGCGTTGCGATTGTTTGTTTTAGTTTCAAGCCGGAGTTTACGAAATTCAAGAAGCCGGTTTTATTGAGTTTTTATTATCCCGATGAGAATGATGATGGTTTTGTTGATGGCACAAACGGAATTCTGGAGACTAATTTGGGCGTTTATTTTTGGGATTATCTGGAATGGCGTTATATTGGGGGGAATGTTGATACTGAGAAAAATATGGTTATGGTATATGTTGACCATTTTACTGATTTTGCATTGTTTCCTAAAGGAGTATTACCATTTAAGCCTAGAGCCAAGGAAAGATTTTTGACACCTGCAACCTTGGACGGTAAAAATGATTTTGTTCAGTTTGAGTGTGAATCAACGATAGAAAAAATAGAGATTTATGATGTAACAGGTAAAAAAATCAGAACAATTAATAATGGTTCGGATAATTGGAATGGTACCGATGAAGATGGAAATATTGTTGAGTCGGGAGTGTATATTTATATGGTTAAAGCATTTAACGGAGAAAATAATACGGGTGCTGTTGTAGTGGCAAAATGA
>DMMW01000054.1:0-1505 GCA_003452965.1 Elusimicrobiota bacterium | reverse complement strand
TATCCTGCTTTTCAAGATACTGGCTGGGGAGTTAGGGCGGGTGGTATTGCTAATTCATTTACAGCAATTTCAGATGATGCTTCGGCACCATTGTGGAACCCTGCAGGCATTTCACAGTTAGAGATGTTTGAAGCATGTTTTATGTATAATAAGTTATTTGCTGGTGTAGATAATGTCAATCTTAATCAAATGTATGTATCTGCTGTGTATCCAGCAGAAATTGGTTCGTTCGGGATAACTGTTACAGATTTTTCACTTTGGAAATATTATAAAGAAAATATGTTTTTAATGACTTATTCAAATGATTTCTCAGAAAAGATAGAATTAGGATTTCCGATTATAGCAGGACTCAGTTTAAAATATCTTAGCCATACTTATATTTTAGATGAAAGAACAATAGATATTGACGATCCGGTATTTGATAAAATTTCTAAAGGTGCGTTTACTCCGGATATCGGAATATTGCTGAAACCATATAATTTTTCGCTTGGCGTTTCGGTGTTAAATATTTTACAACCTGATATAGGGCTTAAAACTGAGGATAAGGTTCCGATGATAATCAGATTCGGGACTGCGTATCGTTTCAACGACTGGTATTTATTTGAAAATATCACTCCTACTTTTGATGTCTCGTACAGAAAACCGGCTGATAATAATGCGGATATAAAAATTTCAGGCGGGATTGAAACATGGTTTAGTTATCATACTTTCGGAGTTCGTATGGGTGGAAATGATAGGGAGATAACAACGGGATTTTCATACAACAAGACTTTCGGTAAATCAGGGTTTCAGATAGATTATGCGTTTTTGTTTCCGCTTGAATTGGGCGATAGTTCAGGCAGTCATCGAATTTCACTGACATATAAACATTTTTTGGAGAAAAGATGAGAAAGATGATTTGTTTTTTAATGTTATTGTTTTTTGAGAGTTCTTTTTTATTTTCAGGTGAAATCTATGTAACAAAAATTAAAAAAACGCCAGTTGAAAATAAAAATTATTCTGAATTAGCAACAATTGTTATAAATAATTGTATAGAAATAAGAGATATAAAAGTTATAAAGAATAGCGGAAAGGTAAGATTAGTGTTCCCGACATATGTTTCTAAAAAGGATTTAGAATATTCGCAAGTGAAACTTCTTACTCAACAGGCAAATAGCGAGGTGAATAGAGCTATAATAACTGCAAAACCTTCCAATAATCAATCAGAAACAGTTATTTTTGGGATATCAAAATTTGCATTATATAAAGGGGATTCGGCACTGAAAGTTTTTGCAGCAGTAGATTTTAATGATGCTGTTCGTGTTGAATGCAAGATTATGCAATCATATAGGAATCCATGGGTTGCATGGCCCGCCGAAAAATTGAAAAATGGAGAATGGAAGGAACAGATTATTATATCTAAAAAAGAATTGTGTAAAAAAATTGAAAAAACATTGCTTGAGCGATATAGAAATATGATTAGGACTATGGAAGAAGATTAATAGAATTTTGTAGCCAAGTCCCAA
>DMMW01000001.1 GCA_003452965.1 Elusimicrobiota bacterium | reverse complement strand
CGTCGCTATTTCGTTTTAATTAGTATTTTTCAGTAAGCCCTATTTTAAGCATAATCAATTAGCATGTATATCGGGATTTAAAATGTTAGAGTTCCTCTACTTTTTTCGTAAAAGACATATTTGCTATTGAATTGCAAATATGTCTTGACATAATCCTGTGCAGTATGCTATAATTACGTTAACGAAGGTAACGGAGGTAACGGAGGTAACGTAGGTAACGTAGGTAACGGAGGTAATGGAGGATATTATGTATATACAAAGAGATATTGAGAAAACCATACTAAAAGCAGTGAAGCAATTTCCTGCAATTACTATAACGGGTCCGCGTCAATCCGGAAAATCAACAATGTTGAAAAAAATATTTGAGAAAACACATAAATATGTTACATTCGATGACCCTCTTGTCAGAGAAAGAGCAATTTCGGACCCAAAACTATTTTTCAATTCACTTGGGGGGAAGGTTATACTTGATGAAATACAATATGTGCCACAAATAGTTTCTTATATCAAGATAGCCATAGATGAAAACAGGAGTTATAAGGGTAGGTTTATAATAACAGGTTCACAACAGTTTCATCTTATAAAGAATTTGGGAGATTCTTTAGCAGGCAGAATAGCAATATTTGAACTAATGCCATTTTGTTACAACGAAATGAGAAGAATAAAATATTTAAGCAAAAAACTATCATCGACAGAAAACATTTTTATTCATTCATGTCTTAATACTTCATATCCACAACCGAACACTGAAGTTGCAATTAATATTAATCAATGGATATCAAGTTATTTTCAGACATATCTGGAAAGAGATATAAAGAGTATTTATGACATAGGGAACTTGAGAGATTTTCAACGGTTTATGCAGCTTCTGGCAGCGAGATGCTCGCAAATATTAAATTTGTCAACTTTAGCATCTGATTTGGGAATTACTGTAAATACTGTCAAACGGTGGATTTCAGTGCTTGAATCAAGCAGAATTATATATTTATTAAATCCATACTATAACAATCTTGGAAAAAGAATAACAAAAGCGCCTAAAGTTTATTTTCTAGATTGTGGCCTTGTGTGCTATTTGACGGGAATCAGTAATAAGGATGTTTTATTGAAAGGACCTTTGGCTGGCGCGTTATTTGAGAATTTCTGTGTTCAGGAAACAGTTAAACAATTACTTAATAGACAAATAAGACAAGGATTATATTATATAAGAACACATAATAATCTTGAAGTAGATTTAATAATTGAAAAAGATATGGAAATATATCCTTGTGAAATTAAAATGAGAATGACACCACGGATGGAAGATGCGTTGAATATAATCCGTTTAAGGGAAACATTTAATAAATTAAATATAGGAACAGGTAGAATAATATCCTTAAATGACGAAACATTTGTAATGAAAAAAAATATATTTGCAGTGGCATTTGTTGAATATATTGATTGGCTTGGGAAAAAATGGGGTCACACCTAATTTAATTTATTTAAATTAATAAGAGAAGTAATATTGCGGAGAGGACACCTGTAAAACCGCCAACCATAAATGGAACTGCTGGACCAAAAGCGTTCCATAATATACCTGCCATAAATGACGCCGGAAAAAGTCCGATACCTACAATGGTTGCATGAAGTCCCAGCATGGTTGCTTTTTGTTCGGGATGAGATAAATCGGATATAAGTGCTTTTTCAATTCCTTCGGTCATTCCAATATAAATACCGTAAAGCGCGAATAACATCCATACCGTATGTTTTGCAGATGCTATTGCGAAACCAAAATATACTATTCCATAAAACAAATAACCAATGACAAGAAGTTTTTTTCTACCTATTTTATCTGAAAGTATGCCAAATGGATATGATACAATCGCAAAGACTATGTTGTATACAAGATAAAGCAGAATTATATTTGCTGCCGAGAATCCCAATTTTGATGAACGGAGAAATAAGAACTGATTTGATGAGTTGCCTAATGTAAACAAAAGTGTTATTAGTAAAAAATACTGCATTTTTTTGTCTAATATTTTAAAACTTTTAAAACTAAAATTGAATTTTTTGTTTGAGTTCAAGTCGCTCGTAATAACATCTTTTGATTTTTTACTTTCTTTAACGAAAAACAATGCAACAACACCTAAAAAAGCCGGAACCAACGACCATATGAATACTGTTTTATAACCATTTTTCCAGACGGTTATAAAATAGTAGGCAAGCGAGACACCAATAACTGCACCGGCAGTGTCCATCGCCCTATGCAGGCCAAAAGACATTCCTTTCTTACCTTCTTTTGCGCTTTCTGCAATCAGTGCGTCTCTCGGAGCGGTTCGTATACCCTTACCAAGTCTGTCGGAAATTCTTGCAAATAGAACAAGATGCCAGCTTGTAGAGATATATAATAGAAATTTTCCTATACCGGAAAAGGAATATCCAAATATTGCAAAGGGTTTTCTTTTTTTAATTTTATCAGAAAAGTAACCTGAAAATACTTTTAATAAAGATGCGGTTGTTTCGGCGATTCCTTCGATTAAACCTATGATTGCAGGTGTTGCTCCTAAAGAAGAAAGATAGACAGCTATTAACGGATAAACCATTTCAGAGGATATATCGGTTAATAAACTTGTAATTCCAAGAATGATTATGTTTGCCATAATGTTATTGTATAAAAAATATTTCTTGATTTCAATTAGTATCTTTTATAAAATTAGAATTGGTGGAAGGATAGGTGTAAAAAGGTAAAGAGGTAGCCCGCCACTGAGCCGTTGGCGGGTCCGCCATAGAATCAGTAGCGGAAAAAGTAGAGTGTTCATAGTCATTGGTTCATAGTTCATAGAAAAAACAATAAAATCTATTTTCTAACCTTGCTCTATCGCACAATCGCACTACTTCGCTATCGCACAACTTCAAAACTATTTTGTTAATTTTGCATCTAAAGAAATACTTATGGATTTGGAAAAACTTACTATTAAGTCGCAAGAAGCGCTCGCAGAATCCCAGCAGATTGCTGAGGAAAATAATAATCAGCAGATAACTGACTTGCACCTTTTTTATTCGTTGCTCGGACAGGAAGGCGGAACCGTATCTGCAATTTTAGAGAAACTGGATATTCCTATTCAAAGTATTAAAAATGAAATAGAAAATGAGATTAAAAAGTTGCCAAGTGTTGAGGGATACGGCAATCTGTATATGTCACAGGAGCTTGCAAGAATCATTTCAGAGTCAAAAACGGAAGCAAATGCATTAAAAGACGAATATATTTCAACAGAACACTTTTTATTAGTTATGGTTTCATCTAAAACAAAGTTGAGAGATATTTTGTCAAAATACGGGATTAGCAAAGAAAAAATATTGAAAGTTCTTGCAGAAGTGAGGGGGAATATGAAAGTTATAGATCAGAATCCAGAAGTGAAATACCAGGCATTAGAGAAATATACGCGGGATTTAACAGAACTTGCCAAAAGAGAAAAATTGGATCCCGTTATAGGACGGGACGATGAAATCAGACGAGTTATGCAGGTTCTTTCCAGAAGGACAAAGAATAACCCTGTTTTGATTGGTGAGCCCGGTGTTGGAAAGACGGCAATTGCCGAAGGGCTTGCAAGACGAATTGCATCCGGCGATGTTCCGGAAATGCTTAAAAACAAAAGAGTGCTTTCATTGGATATGGGCGCATTAATTGCCGGTGCAAAATTCAGGGGAGAGTTTGAGGACCGTTTAAAAGCTGTTTTAAAAGAAATAGTTGCACGGGAAGGCGAGATAGTTCTTTTTATAGATGAAATACATACTCTTGTTGGTGCGGGCGCCGCCGAAGGTGCGATTGATGCAGCAAATATTATGAAACCAATGCTTGCGCGCGGCGAGTTAAGATGTGTTGGTGCTACGACCATAGACGAATATAGGAAAAATATTGAAAAGGATGCGGCACTAGAACGTAGGTTCCAGCCGATAATGGTAAACATGCCAACGGTTGACGATACGATTGCAATTTTAAGGGGTTTAAAGGAAAGATATGAGGTCCATCACGGTGTAAAGATTAAGGACTCGGCATTAATAGCGGCTGCAGTCTTGTCAAATAGGTATATTTCAGATAGGTTTCTGCCGGATAAAGCAATAGATCTTATGGATGAAGCGGCTTCACGGCTTAGAATTGAAATAGATTCAATGCCTTCCGAGTTGGACGATTTGGAGAGAAAAGTGAGGCAGTATGAAATAGAAAAACAAGTACTTCTTAAAGATAAATCCAAGACAGAAGAAGTGGATAAGAAACTAAATGAGCTTAAAGCAAAAAAGAATATATTGTCAGTTCAATGGCAAAAGGAGAAAGATGTTATAACAAAGATACGGCGGATTAAACAAGATATTGAGGAAACAAAAATAGAAGAGCAGCAGGCAGAGAGAATGGGTGATTTGGGTAAGGTTGCAGAGTTGCGATATGGCAAATCAAGGGAGTTGCAGAAACAGCTTGAAGAAGAAAATAAGAAACTTTTGGATTTGCAAAAAAATGTAAAGATGCTCAAAGAAGAGGTTGATGAAGAGGATATAGCCGAAGTTATTTCCAAGTCAACCGGTATTCCTGTTTCGAAAATGCTTGAAACAGAAACACAGAAATTGCTAAGTATGGAATCTGTTTTGAGAAAGAGGATTGTAGGGCAGGACGAAGCAATAGATGCAATATCAAATGCGATAAGGCGTTCAAGGAGCGGACTGTCTGATCCAAATAGACCTATTGGTTCTTTTATTTTTTTAGGTCCCACGGGAGTCGGCAAGACTGAACTTACAAAAACATTAGCCGGTTTTTTATTTAATGATGAAAAAAATATGATACGGATAGATATGTCGGAATATATGGAAAAACATACGGTTTCTCGGCTGGTTGGTGCACCACCCGGATATGTGGGTTATGAAGAAGGAGGACAGCTTACCGAGGCGATTCGCAGAAAACCTTATTCAGTTATTCTTTTTGATGAAATAGAGAAAGCGCATCCGGACGTTTTTAATATGCTTCTGCAAATTTTAGAAGACGGTCGTTTAACGGACGGGCAGGGCAAGACGGTAGATTTTAAAAATACTGTGATTATTATGACATCAAATCTCGGTACCGAACTTTATCAAAAAACGGCTTCACAGATTCTTGAGTTTATGGAAAAAGAAATAAAGGAAAAACTAAATGCAATTCTTAAAAAGTATTTCAGACCGGAGTTTTTAAACCGTATTGATGAGATAATAATATTTCAGTATCTTACAAAAGAACATATTAAGAATATTGTTGATTTGCAGATAGAACTTGTTAATAAACGTCTTATTGATAGGGATATTTCAATTACGCTTACTGATGACGCAAAGGAGTTTATAGCAAGTGAAGGTTTTGATCCTATCTATGGCGCGCGTCCGCTGAAAAGAGCAATTCAACGGGAAATAGTGGATAAATTAAGTCCTGAGATTCTATCTGGCAAGATTAAAGCCGGGTCAAAAGTCACTATTGACAGACCAGCAAAGTCGGAAGGTGTAAAATTTAATGTAAAATCTCGTTAGAGATAAAGCCCCACAGATTCACTTTCCTATAGAAAGTTAAGATAAAAAATCAAAATTGAAGATAAATGGTCTTACACCATTGGAATCTTATTTTTCGCTTTGGAGCATAAATCTATTGAAGCGGAAATTTGTTTCTGAATTCACGGGCTGATATTCACGGTATTTTGCATAGGTGGAACAGATATTGTTTTCACAGTGAATAAATTTACAGAAGAACTTAATTAAAGGGCAACAAAATGATTCAAAATGGTTTTTTAGTTTTCGTAATATTAACATTCTTGTTTTCTGGATGTCAGAAAAATTTGACGGAATATTCAGATATCAGGATTTTTATGGGAACAACCGTAATAATAAAAGTTTATTCAAAGGATAATAATACTGCGGGAAAATCCGTAGCAAGTGCATTTGATGAAATAAAAAGAATTGAGGATATTTTTTCTATTTACAGGAATAATTCCGAGATTTCAATTTTAAATAAAAAAGGTTCTGCCGAAGTATCCGACGAAGTAAGAGAGTTAATCGGCAGGTCAAAATACTTTTCCGAGATTTCAGAAGGAGCTTTTGATATTACGGTTTTGCCGGTTATTGAATTATGGAGAAATGCAAAGAAGAAAGAAAAAATGCCGACACAAGCGGAGATAGAAAATGCAAATAAATTTACGGATTACAGGAATATTATTATTAATGAGGGAAAGGTTTCTTTTTTAAAGAAGGGTATGAAAGCGGATTTTGGAGGAATAGCAAAAGGTTATGCGGTTGACAGAGCAGTTAATATATTGAAAAAATCTGGAATTAAAATTGGCATGGTCAATGCCGGGGGTAATATAAGATGTTTTGGGGGCAAAATCTGGTTTATTGCATTGCAGAATCCAAGAGAAAAAAAGGATTTTGTTACAATATTGAAGCTGAAGAATAAATCTGTTGCGACATCCGGGGATTATGAGCGGTTTTTTTCACTTGACAAAAAGAAAATATCGCATATAATCAATCCGATTACCGGTTTTTCAGCGGAAGATTCTATAAGTTCAACAATCGTTACCGATACTGCAACAGATGCGGATGCATTATCTACGGCTACTTTTGTTTTGGGTGCAGAAAAAGGAATTAAATTGATAGAAAAATACAAAAACGCAGAATGTCTAATAATTGATAAAGAAAGAAAGATTTATAAATCACCGAGATTCTCAGAATATGAGTAACTATCGGGGAATATAATGAATGGGATTGCTATTCCAAAGTCAAAAAATACATACAAAATTGCGATAGAAGAACTGCCGATGCCGAAAATAGCGGTGATTCCTTTAATTCAACATATTGGTTCACCATCAAAACCAGTAGTAAAAACAGGAGATATCGTCAAAACAGGACAATTGATTGCCGAATTAACTGATGTAATTTCTGCACGTATTCATTCTCCAGTTTCAGGAAAAGTTTTAGAAATAGAAAAACGGATTCATCCGTACGGTTGCGGTGTTGAATCAATCGTGATAGAATCGGATGAACAAGATGATACGGTAAAGTTTAATTCTAAAGATCCGAACAAGCTTTTTCCTAATGAAATAGTGGATATAATTAAAAATGCCGGTATCGTTGGGCTCGGAGGTGCGTGCTTTCCGACACACATAAAATTGTGTTCGCCAAGAGAAAAAAAGATTGATTCTGTGATATTAAACGGTTGTGAATGTGAGCCTTATTTGACCTGTGACTATAGAGTTATTTTGGAAGAGACAGAAAAGGTTATAGGTGGTTTGATGCTGATGATGAAAATTCACAATGCAAATAACGGTTGTTTAGTTATAGGAAATATAAAAAAGAGTGTTTTAAAAAAGTTAAAAGATGAAGTTCAAAACACAGGGATTCCTGTCAAAGGGATAAATATAATTTCATTGAAATCTAAATATCCGCAAGGTGCGGAAAGGCAGTTGGTAGAGACGGTTTTCAGAAAAAAAATACCTTACGGAAAGTTACCATACGATGTGGGTTGTATTGTTCATAATGTGCAGACAGCAAAAGCGGTTTATGAAGCGGTTTATATCGGAAAACCTTTATTTGAAAGAATTATAACTGTTGCTGGCAGCATAAAGGATACAGGGAATTATAAGGTAAGAATCGGGACACCTATTTCCGAAATTATAAATTATTGCGGCGGTTTAGTAGGTGATGTTAAAAAGATTATATTAGGTGGTCCTATGATGGGTATTTCTCAGTATTCATTGGACGTTCCTGTTACTAAAGGAACGTTAGGTATTGTTGCATTGAACGATAAAGAATCAAAGATTTATGAAACAACTGATTGTATCAGGTGCGGGAGATGTGTGTCCAAATGTCCCGAAGGATTGGTCCCTATGGTAATTTCGCAATACGTTGAAAACGAAAAATATTTTGAACTCGCGGATTATAATCCGCTTGCTTGCAAAGAATGTGGTATTTGTGAATACGAATGTCCTGCTAAGATTCATTTAGTTCAAAAACTTAGAATAGCGAAACAGAAAATGAGTACATTAAAATACTGATTTTATCATTAAGTTATCTGGTTTAATTGTTTTTTTATGGCATTTATAATATCTTCATCTCCGCATATCAATTCAAAAGAAACAACATCAAAAATAATGTTTTCTGTTTTCTTTGCGCTTATACCTGCCGGTATATGGGGCATTTTGAAATTTGGGGTTTATTCGGCGGTAGTTATATTCACATCAGTTTTAAGTTGCGTTTTATTTGAATTCATTTCACAAAGATATATTTTTAAGACAAAAATCAGAATTTTAGACGGTAGTTCTATTCTTATTGGGCTTCTAATGGCATATTGTTTACCAACCAGCGTTAAAATTTGGCAGATTTTTATAGGTTCATTTTTTGCAATAGTTTTAGCAAAAGAGAGTTTTGGCGGAACCGGTTATAATATTTTTAATCCCGCACTTATTGGCATGGCTGTTATTAGGATATTATTTCCAGCGGATATGGTCGGTGTTCAGGTTGACGGTATTACTCAAGCGACACCGCTTGGAATTATGAAATGGAATGTTGACATGCAATTAGCAGGGTTTACAGATTTGTTTATCGGTAACATACAGGGTTCTATCGGCGAAGTTTCCAAATTGTTACTTATTTTAGGGGCAGTATATCTGTTTTTAAAAAGAATAATTTCCTGGCATATACCGGCTATGTATATTTCAACTGTTTTTATACTTTCTGCAATATTCAAACAAAATCCTATTTCTCAGATTCTTTCAGGCGGGCTGATTTTGGGCGCATTTTTTATGGCAACCGATTATGTAACAAGTCCGATATTTGCAAGAGGGAAAATTATTTTCGGAATAGGATGCGGATTATTGACATTTTCATTAAGAAAATTCGGTATATTTACAGAGAGCGTCGGTTATTCAATTTTGATTATGAATCTATCTGTGCCTTTACTTGATGGATTTAATTTTAAGAAAGATTTTATGGCAATGAAGATTAATATCAAAAAATATGTTTATATTTTTTTCTTGGTTTCAGGTATTTTATACATTGCAACAAATTTGTTTTCGTTCAAGAAAATTCATATAAGCAAGCCACCCGATAAATCTATAATTTTTAAAGAAGTATTACCGATGGCCGCTGATTTTATTGAACGAGAGAATTACACAGAAGGTTTGGATGAAAACAAAAGAATAATCGGGTACATTTTAATAATTAAAACCGAAGGTTATTCAGGGCAAATTGATGCGATATTTGGAGTAGATAATAAATTCAAAATAACCGGGATTAAAATAATATCACAAAATGAAACGCCGGGAGTAGGTTCAAGAATAGAAGAAAAAGATTTTTTGAATCAATTTACCGGTAAGTTAACAGAAGAGTGTGTAATAAAAGAAGACGGCGGGAAGATAGACGCGGTAACGTCAGCTACAATTTCTTCACGTGCAATAACGGATGCCATTAG
>DMMW01000013.1:11144-12437 GCA_003452965.1 Elusimicrobiota bacterium | reverse complement strand
GCTGCAAGACCGATAAGTATGGGCGGGGCATATGTTGGTTTGTCGGATGATACAAATGCGATTGATTATAATCCTGCAGGTCTTAGGCAAATATCATCTTTCTTACTTTCGTCTAATTATTCCTTGTTGTATTCTGTTGAAGGTTTAAATTATTCGCAGTTTAAGATTGCTTTACCACTGAATAAATACGGGTGTATGGGTATTGGGTATTCCGATTTCGGACCGTCAGAATATAAAGAACGAATATTTGTGTTATCTCATTCTATCGGGCAATTAAAAAGTATGTTGTTTGGGTATAGTATTAAATTAATGAATGTAAGGATTCAGGAATACGGAAGCGATTCCGTTCTCGGTTTGGATGCCGGAATTTTAGCAAATATTTCAAATAAACTAAATTTGGGAATTGTTGTTAAAAATATCAATGGGCCGAAAATTTCTAATGGTCGTGAAAAGATTGATGAAGAATTCTCGGCTGGGATTTTATATAGACCGCTTAATAATATAAATTTTGTTTTTGACTTAAATAAGGTTTTGGGACAGATTACTTGCGTTAATATAGGTACGGAATTTAATGTTGTTGATTATTTGGCTTTAAGAATAGGTGTTCAAACAAATCCTTCCAAATATAATATGGGTTTCGGTATAAATTATAATAAGATTTTTTTTGATTACTGCTATTCATATAACGATACGCTTTCGGGTACACATCTATTGTCTTTATTAATGAAGTTTGATATGAGGAATAAAGAAAAATTTAAGACCGAATATATAGAAATAGAGAAAAATACCTTTAGAAAAATAAATATTAATGCGGCGACTGTTGAAAAGCTGGCAACTCTTCCCGGTATAGGTGAAAAAATTGCAAAAAATATCATTAATTATCGCTTAAAATTCGGAGAGTTCAAATCAATTGAGGATTTATTAAACGTGCCGAGGATATCGGTAAAGATCTTTGAAAAAATAAAAGGTTTCGTAATGGTAGAGGATGAAAGAAATAAGCAAGAAACTGAAAATATAATTCAATTACAAGAATCAACTGAAACAGTGACAAGTCCGGTTGTTAAGTTGGAGCAGGAACCGCAATTAACAGAGAAGGATAAAATTAATATTAATGAAGCAGATTTTCAGCAATTAGTAGAAATCGGTTTTACAACAATCCAATCCCAGAATATTTTAAGATTTAAGAATAAGAACGGATTGTTTAGTGTAGTTGAAGATTTACTCAAAGTTCCCGGCATTTCCGAAAAGATATTGAACGAAGTTAAAGATAATTTTTATGCTAAATAATTCTTT
>DMMW01000013.1:8657-10938 GCA_003452965.1 Elusimicrobiota bacterium | reverse complement strand
AATCGGTAATTAATTGGGAGGATAAAATGTTTGTTTTGATTCTTTTAGTTTTATTGGTGCTGTTTTTTACTTTTAAGTCTTTGAAATTTGTTTCTGAAGGATTTAAGGTGAATTTTGGTTTGGGAATTTTGCTTAGTGCACTGTTTTTGTTTACTGTTGTAGTTCCTGTTTATCTGTTGATTTTTGTTTATGTTCAACCGATACCCTTCAATAATCCAAAAATTTATTATGCTGTTTATACAATTTTTTTCACGTTGGTTGTTGCTATTGCTCTAATTTATTACATCTTGTCAAATAAGAATCCCGGAAATGTTAAGTACGGTGTTTTAAAACAGGCGAGCCGCTGGAATGCGATAGGTTTTGTTTTTGCAGCGACTTTTTTGCTTGTTTTTTTCCCGAAGATTATTGTTTTAAAACAACTTTCCACACATTCGGAAAATATGGGAAACCTGCAACGGTTACGGATGGTGGTTACGGAATATTATAAGGCAAATAAAAAGTATCCTGCAGATTTGTCAATGATGGAAGAGATTCCAAATCTTGATATTTGGGCCATGGATGAAAACGGCAGGCTGCAACGGCATAGGAAAACCAACGAAGTCATTATTATGTCTAATATTTATGACAATAATTTTGAGGTTGATTTTTTGTTTACTGATAAGGTTGTTAAGAGTTCGGATACCGAAACCTACACAGCATATCCGGATAAGGTTCTGCTTATAGGGGAGTTTAATAATTTTAATCCCAAGAATGATGTTATGATTAAAGATAAAAGGGGTTTTTTCAGTATTACTAAGATTCTTAAAGCGGGAATATATAGTTTTGGTTTTGTTGTAGACGGGCAGTTGCAGAATTTGGTTAAGAGAGAAATAGTTTTTCCTTCAAGTTATGAAAATATTTTAGTTAGACCGGTAAGCTTAAAAAACGAAGGTAAATGGGCATATGACCCTGCTATAGGATATGTTTTTATCGCTTGTACCGGATTGGATGCTAAAAATTATCAGCCTCTTTATAATTATTAAAAAGGTGAAAAGTATAAATTAAAATAGATAAATTTTTAACTTGGATTCATTATGCATATTGAGATTGTTTGTATAGGGTCGGAATTGTTGCTGGGGTTTGTTAATACAAACGGCGCATATATTTCTGAAAAAATTGCTACTATCGGGCTTAAGGTGGACAGGGAAATAAGTGTCGGCGACGAATTTAACGAGCTGAAAAATGTTTTGGAAGAATCGCTTAAGCGTTCTAATGTTGTTATTACAACCGGCGGGTTAGGACCGACTTTTGATGATTTTACCAGAGAAGTCGTTTCTAAGATAACGAACAAGAAATTGGTTTTGGATAAGGAACAGTTAAAAGTTTTGAATGATTTCTTCGTAAAGAGAAATTATAAGATGTCAAAGTCAAATGAAAAACAGGCATTTATTTTAGATGGTGCTGAAGTTATTCAAAATAGCATAGGGACAGCGCCGGGTCAAATTCTGGAAGTGGAAGATAAGTATTTGATACTTTTACCTGGTCCGCCAAGAGAGTTGAAGCCGATGTTGGAAAATACGGTTATGCCTTTTTTAAAGGAAAGGTTTGAGAAAGGAATTTTAAAAGTAAAAATTCTGCATACGACAGGAATGCCCGAGTCAACTGTTGATGAAAAAATAAGAAAGATTATAGATACAGAAATGGAACTTGAGGGCGGCGAGATTTCTTTTTCTATTTTGGCGAAACATACAGGGGTAGATGTTAAGATGTTGGTTTCTGGAAAAGACGAGATGCTTATAGATGAGGCAATACAAAAATTAAAAAAAGAATTCTATGATGTTTTAGGCGATATTATTTATAGTGAAGATAATCAGACGTTAGAAAGCGTTGTTGGCGAATTGTTGTTAAAAAAAAGGAAGACGCTTTCCGTTGCAGAGTCGTGTACTGGCGGTTTGATTGCTCATAGAATTACTAATGTAGCGGGAAGTTCGCTGTATTTCAAGCAGGGGATTGTTTCGTATTCGGAAATGAGTAAAAAGAAGATTCTTAATGTCAAGGAAGATACATTGAACAAATTCGGTGCGGTTTCTGAGCAGGTTGCAATTGAGATGGCAGAAGGTGTTAAGAATGGTATGGAGACGGATTATGGGATTTCAACGACCGGAATAGCGGGTCCTAAAGCATCTTCTACAGGCAAACCGGTTGGACTGGCCTATATTGCATTAGTTTCAAATAATAAAAAAATTGTCAAACAGTTTAATTTTACGGGGTTGCGTACCGAGATAAAGGATAAGATAGCTAC
>DMMW01000013.1:5512-8468 GCA_003452965.1 Elusimicrobiota bacterium | reverse complement strand
TGACCGAAATGTCCAAAGCGTTACCCCTGAATGTTTTGTTTTTGATAAAACAAGACATTGGGGTTGCATCCTCGCGCGTTGCAGTGGCTACGGACTCTGTGTATAAGGAGGGATATGTTTAGATTTAAGGCGAAAGATGTGATGATTAAAAAGGTTGTTACAATACATCCGGAGTCCTCTTTAAAAGAAGCGGTTAAAATTATTTTGAAAAAAGGTATTAGCGGGCTGCCTGTTATAGATAATTCTAACAAGATTATTGGTATTCTTACTGAAAAAGATATTATTAATTATATGATTAGCGGTAATCTGAATCATGCTTTGGCCTCCGAAGCGATGTCAACAAATATTATAAGCGTGAGTTCGGATACGGATTTGACAAAAATAGCGCTTTTATTCTGTGAAAAAGGGATTAAACGGGTGCCCGTTATAGATAACGGAAAACTTGTCGGTATTATTTCAAGACGCGATATGATACGTTCAATAACTAACGAAGAATGAGATTATTTATTGCGGTAAGTATAGGCGAAGAGAATAAAAACAAGATATTTGATATTCAATCGGTTCTAAAAAGAAGTTGTGTTGATGTAAAGTGGATTGAAAAAGATAATCTGCATTTGACGCTGAAGTTTTTAGGAGAGGTTGCAGAGGATAATCTTGATTCGGTTAAGGAAAGTATAAGGCGGGCCGTTGCTGAGTTTAAAAGATTTCAAATTAATTTAGAAAGTATAGGTGTTTTCCCTAACGAGAAGTCGCCCAGGGTATTGTGGATGGGAATTAATAAGGGCGAGGTTGAATTAAAAAATATTTCTCAAAATCTGGAAGGTTCACTGGAAGAGTTGGGGTTCAAAAAAGAGACAAGAGAGTTTTCAGCACATTTGACTATAGGAAGATTTAGAAGTAATTCGGAAAAAGAAAAATTGTTCAAAATAATTGAGAAATTTCAAAATGAAAATATTATTGAAAGCGTAAACGTAGTTTATCTTATTAAAAGCACGCTTTCTCCTAAAGGACCTGCTTACGATGTCATTGAAGAATATCAGCTGGGTTTATAGTTTAAGAAAAATAGTATTATTCGCGTTAATTTTTTTAATATATGATACGTCTTTTTTGTTTTCAAAAGAAAAATTGATTTCGCTTACTTTCCATGACGGTCCTAATCCTAATTCCACGCCGCAATTATTGAAGATTCTTGATGATGCTAATATAAAAGCAACGTTTTTTGTTGTTGGTAAAATGGTAAAAAAATATCCGGAATTACTGAAGGAAATACATGCAAGAGGTCACGAGATAGCGAACCATACATATAATCATAGGAATCTTACTATGCTTTCAACGTCGGATATTATGTCGGAATTGTTGAGGACAAAGATTTTGATAAAGGAAATAGTGGGTTTGAATACACATTTATTTACTCCGCCAGGGGGAAGATTTGATTCAAGGGTTATAGAGACCGCAAGGATATGCGGTTTTAGAATGGCTTTGTGGTCGGTTTTTCCGGAAGACCACAGAAATCCTTCGCCGGTAATTTACGAGAAGGTTATTACAAATGCGCGGGATGGCAGTGTTGTTCTTCTTCATAATGGCCCGCAGGATACCTTAATCGCACTTCCGAAGATATTAGAAAAACTTAAAGCAAGAGCATATAAATTTGACACCCTTTCTTCGTTACTTTCAAAAGGAAAAGGAAAACATATTGTCTATCCTCGCAATTGATTACGGAAAAAAAAGAATCGGTTTGGCTGTAACTTCAACATTTATACCAACAGCACTTAAATCCATTGTTGTTGAGAATACCGAAAAGGTTTTCCTTGATATTTCGGATGTTATAAAAGAAAATGAAGTGACGGAGGTTGTTGTCGGATTACCGTTGAATATGGATAATACCGAAAGCTTGATGACAGAAGAAACAAGAAAGTTTGCAGCAGAAATAGAAAAACGGTTTAAATTAAAAACCACTATGGTTAACGAGCAGTTGACTTCAAAAGAAGCCGAAGAGAAGCTGGCAATTACAGAAAAGAACTGGAAAAAGAGAAAAAATAAAATAGATAGTGTGGCCGCTTGTATTATTTTGGAGAGTTTTTTAAAACAAAAAAATAATGAAGAAAAACAAACTTAAAAATATACTTATAATTCTAATCGGAATTGTGATTGTTTGCGTATTTATTTTTTTTATAATTCCTACAAGAGAAACCTTTGTAAACATTCCTGTGGGTTCAAATCCTAAGCAAGTAGCTAAAATGCTAAAAAGTGAAAAGCTGATATTGAATGAAGATATATTTTTAACGTTGGTATGGTTGACAAAAACCGAGAAAAAGTTCAAGCCGGGAATGTATAAGTTAGACAACCGAATGTTTGATGCCGGTATTCTAAGCAATATCGTTAAAGGTAATACATATAAAATAAAAGTTACAATACCGGAAGGATTTAATTCAGCAGAGATTGCACAGCTTTTAGAGAAAAAGGGGATTTGTAATGGTGAAAAATTTCTTGAGATTACAAGAAAAGAAAAGATGGAAGGATATCTCTTCCCCGAAACATATTATTTGAATCCGAATTCATCGGCAGAAGAAGTGGCACGGATATTAAATAATCAGTATAAAAAAATTTTTGATGCTGATTTTTTAAAAAGAGTAAAAGAATTAAAAATGTCGGAAGAAAAGATTATCATATTGGCTTCAATAATAGAGAAAGAAGCGAAGAAGAATAAGGAAAGACCTTTAATATCCAGCGTATTTCATAATCGTATAAAGAAAGGTTGGAATTTAGAGTCTTGTGCCACTGTTATATATGCTTTAGGCAAACATAAGGATTTTCTGACATATAAGGATATAAAGATAAAATCTCCCTACAATACGTACATTCATTCCGGTTTTCCACCCGGACCTATTTGCAATCCAGGGCTTGCTTCTATAAAAGCAGCCCTCTATCCTGCAGTAACGAAGGATATGTTTTTTGT
>DMMW01000013.1:4219-5300 GCA_003452965.1 Elusimicrobiota bacterium | reverse complement strand
ACCCTATACGATATCCGCTTATTTTATTAGCGGAGTAAACTTTTTAAGTTCTTATGTATCTAAATATATGAAAGTGAAAGTTCAAAATAATTTTGAAGAAATTATTATCAAGCATCAGCAAAAAATATATAAATTTATCTTTTCGTTTGTTAAAAACGAAAACGATACCGATGAAATTGCCCAACAGACCTTTTTTAATGCGTTTAAAGGTTATAAAAAATTCAGAGGTGAATCGTCTGTTGATACTTGGTTAATTAAAATAGCAATCAATAATATAAGGACGCATTTTCGCAAAAAGAAATTTTTTTCAATATTTAAGGTTTTAGATAACGAAGAAATAGAGATTAAAGATTTAAAGGATGATTCAAAAAGTGCAGAGGAAGTTGTTAAAAATAAAATGATTTCTAATAAAATAAATAAAGCAATAGAAGATTTACCTGCTAGACAAAAAGAAGTATTTGTTATGAAACATATTGACGGTCTTTCAATTTCCGAGATTGCGGATATTCTGGAAATTGCCGAGGGTAGCGTAAAGGCAAGTATATTTAAGGCAATTAATAATCTAAGAAAGTTGTTAGGGGGAATAGATGAATTGTGATGATGTAAAGAATGATTTATATTTTTATATCAAGAATGATATTGATTTGCCGACAAAAAAGGGTATAGAAGAACATATTGAAAAATGCTCCGTGTGTAAAGAATTGCTGAATGAGTTTTCTAAAACACTTAGAGTTGTTGATAAATGTTATGTAAAAGTACCTTCTAAAAATTGGGATTATTTTGCCGAGAAAACGATGGATAAAATACATGTTAAAAGAATATATAGTTTTTTAAGACCTACTATAGGATTTATGGCGTGTGTTTTGATTTTTGCTTTTAGTTATAGATATTATCAATTACAAAAATTACAAACAATAACATATGTACCGAGTACGGAAGAAACTGTTTCGTATCTTGTTGATTTTGATATACCGGAATTGAATGAGTGAGGAGTGAGGGAGGTAAGATAGCGAGATGGTGCTTGTCCGCCACTTCCGCCACTGGGACTTTGGCGGACGAGGAGATGATGGCGAGACGCTGC
>DMMW01000013.1:3540-3991 GCA_003452965.1 Elusimicrobiota bacterium | reverse complement strand
TTTAGTAAAGAAAGAAAAGAAAGAAGAAAAGGTATCGGTAAGACGGGAATATATCTTAAGTTTAGGAAAGAATTGAATCTTACGGATGAACAGATAAAAAAACTTGAAAACATCAATGTTGATTATGAAAAAAATAGTATAAGAAAAGATGCGGATATGAAGATTTTACGTATGGATTTGGGCGAAAGTTTACGAAAAGATAAACCTAACTATGCCGTTGTCCGTGAGAAAATCAAAAAAATATCGGACATACAGCTGGAATCCAAACTTAAAATGATTGAAGCGATGGAAGAGAGTGAAAAAGTTCTTACTAAAGAACAACATGATAAACTTTTGCAGTTAAAGGAAAGTAAAAAAGAAAGACATCAGAAAATGGAAATTGGCGAAGAAAAGTAGTGTTTTTTGGATGGGTCGTTACATAAAAAGATTAAAAAAAAGTTAGTCTATAAAT
>DMMW01000013.1:2355-3189 GCA_003452965.1 Elusimicrobiota bacterium | reverse complement strand
AATCTATTATAACTTTTAATTGTTTTTATCGTGGGGGTTTATATGGAAAAAACTAAACTTTACGCAGTTTCAATGGTTACTGTTTTTTTATTTTGCCTGTTTAATGTAATTTATGCTGGAAATTTTTCCGGTGAATTAGGTGAAGTAAAGGGAAGGGTTGAAATACTAAAAGATGGTGAAAAGGATTGGATACCCGCTGTTGAAGAAATGCCGCTTCAGTTAAAAGACAGAGTAAAAACGTATGCGGAATCAACATGTAATCTTGAATTGGATGACGGTTCAATAATTAATGTAGGTGATAATACCGATATTTTGGTTGAGAATCTTGAAATCAGCAGTGATAAGCACGAATCAAAATTTTCACTATTTTTTGGAAAGATGATTGCCAATATTTCTAAAATGAAGCAAACTAAAATGAATATCCATACTCCAACTTCGGTTCTTGCAGTTAGAGGAACCGAGTTTGCGGTTGAAGCATCACCGGAAGAGGCAAAAATTGGTGTTTTTGATGGTGAGGTTGCCGTTAAAAGTGCTATTGAATCAGATACTGAAGAAGAAGTAAAAGTAAAACCTAATGAAGAAACAACTGTTTTAAAAGATGAAAAACCGCAGCCGCCGCGGAAACTTGAAGCGGTAATGTTGAAATATAAAGAAAGAAATGATAATTTAAGGAAACGTGCCCAGATGTTGAGAGAACGGTTAAAGAGAGTGCCACCTGGTAAACGTGCTGTTTTAAGAAAAAAAGCATTAGATAGATTCCAAAAATTAAAAAATAAACGGGCGGAAACTTTAAAAAAAGAAAAAAGACAGCAACGAATGAAAGAGGAAAGGTAA
>DMMW01000013.1:0-2194 GCA_003452965.1 Elusimicrobiota bacterium | reverse complement strand
TAATTAATAAAAATGAAAAAATATTTTTTTACCGGATTGGTTATTATTCTTCCGTTTTTCCTGACGATTTATATTATTTGGATTGTTTTTAAAATTGTGGGTACATTTTTCACTCCTGCAATTACGAAAATATTTGAATCAAATATAGCTATAAAAATACCTTCATTTGCCATTGTTCTTATAAGTGCCGTGGCTACGCTTTTCTTAATATGGTTGATTGGTATTTTAGCATCAAATTTTATTGGCAAGCAATTAATCCAGTGGGCAGAAAATCTGCTATTGAAAATTCCTATGGCGAGAGGGATTTATGATGCAATAAATAAGTTTATCAAAGTTTTTTTTATGGGTACCACAAACTTCAAAAGAGTTGTTCTTGTGGAGTGGCCCAGAAGAGGAATTTATTCAATTGCTTTTATAACTTCTGAGTCGGTAGGAGAAGTTCAAGTAAAAACTAAAGAAGAAGTAGTAAATATTTTTTTACCAAGTACTCCTAACCCGACTACAGGTTTTTTTGTACTCATTCCTAAACAAGATATAATTCCACTTGAGATGTCCGTAGACGATGCTATTAAACTTATAATCTCAGGTGGTATAGTTACACCTCCGTATAAAACCAAAAATGGATGATAAATACCTACTCTTATTAGACGCCAATAAAATCCTCGTATCTACTCTTGATATAAAAAAATTGCTTACTATTATAATGGAATATGCAGGCAAAGTTGTTAACGCAGAGGCGGTTTCTTTGCTTTTAATTGATGAAACAACCGGTGAGCTTTATTTTGACGTTACTATAGGTGAGAAATCGGACGATTTAAAGACAATACGACTTAAAAAAGGTGAAGGGATTGCCGGATGGTGCGCGTCGTATAACAGGTCTTTAATTGTTGAAGATGTAGCTAAGGATGCACGATGGACTGCTCGTTCGGACAGCAGTTCAGGATTTAAAACAAAATCTATTATTTGTACACCGATGCGATATAAAAACAAGATTGTAGGGGTAATAGAAGGTATAAATTCTTTAGGAAAAGAGTTTTTCACCGAAGATGATTTACCTTTTTTTGAAGCTTTTGCTAATCAGGCTGCTATTGCATTGGAAAATGCAATGCTTTTTGCAAGGTTAAATCAGGAAAAGGATAAGATTACGGCAGCATTTAACGGTATGACAGAAGCGGTTTTTGTAACGGATAAAAGCGGAGTTATAACTCAATTGAATAAAGCAGCATGCAATTTGGTTAATTCCGATAGAGTTGTAGGCAATTCGCTTGAAAAAATATTAATAAACAACGGATTACAGTTGCATCCGAATTTTTTAAATTTTAAAGATAAAACCAAGGTTTTTGAAATCGCAGGAAGAAAGGAAAAACAGGAATATTTTAACTGTTTAGTTACTAAAATATTAGACGAAGAAGATATAATTAATAACTATATTTTTGTTATCAGGGATATAAGCGAAGAAAAAAAAGAAGAGCTTTTAAAAAGATCGTTCCTTTCCCTTATTTCACATAAGTTAAAGACCCCGCTCGTTACCATTGTAGGATATATACCGATAATTCAAGGCGAGAAGTTAAGTCTAACCCAGAAAAAAGGATTGGAATCAATAAAAAAACAAAGTGATAAGTTGGTTGCTCTGGTTGAAGATTTACTGAAATTTACAATGGTTATGTCGGAAACGTTAGAACTTGGAAAATCAGAAGTCAAAGTCTCAAAAATAGTCTTAGAAACAGTTAAATTGTTGAGCGAAAAGTTTAACAATTCCAATGCAAGTATCGAAGTGTCTGATATGTCCGAACTCGGAAAAATATTTGCAGATGAATCAAAAATGAAAGATGCTTTGTGTTGTATTATAGAGAATGCGGTAAAATTCAATAAGAACGAAAAAAAGATAATAAAAATATCCGGTGAATTATCGGATGAAAATATTATTTTAAATATTGAAGACAACGGTGTTGGTATTCCACTTTCTGAAAAAGATAAAATTTTTGAAAAATTTTATCAAATAGAAGAATCGTTTACAGGTCAGGTGGAAGGTGTGGGGCTTGGTTTGCCTCTTGCAAAACGAATAATTGAAGCACATAATGGAAGTATTGATGTGTCTTCTCAAACCGGAAAATATTCCAAGTTTATAATAACAATACCAAAAGCATGAGGGTTATAGAGTTATAGGGTTAATAAAATCGTGGGATGGTGCTTT
>DMMW01000021.1 GCA_003452965.1 Elusimicrobiota bacterium | reverse complement strand
TACCTTAGAGCGGATTATACACACATTAAAAAGAGCAATAACATTTGCATTTGATGTTAAAAGAAGAGTTTATGATAACAAAACAGAAATATCTTTTGGGACAGAAATAACACCGATAAATCTGTTAGCTTTTCGATTAGGATACTTAAAATCAATTAATCCAGAAACAATAACCAGCATATCTAACTTCAAAGGCATCGGTGGTGGATTAGGATTAAGAATATCAAAGTTTGCGACCGACTATGCTTTTGTACCCTATGGCGATTTAGGAAATACACATAGATTGAGTTTTTCAGTAAAATTCTAAATAAAAACAATTTGTTATTAGTCATCAGTCATAGGTTATTAGTTGTTTATTACTCACCGACTTAGTTTTTCTGTTAAATTCTAACTTGCAAAATTCATTTAAATATATTATTCCATAGCAAAAATATTTCTTGTGATATATTTTAAAATTTAATATAATTCTATTTATGAAAAAGGGGATACTAAAAAAAGAATATTTATGTTAATCGGTATAATGTCGGACTCTCACGATAACCTTAATTCAATAAAAAAAGCTGTGAATGTTTTTAATGAAAGAAAAGTTGAAATAGTCCTACATGCTGGTGATTTGGTGTCACCATTTACAGCAAATGAACTCGAAAAATTGAAGGCAAAATTTATAGCCGTATTCGGCAACAATGATGGCGACAAGCCGTTTTTGATGGAAAGATTCAAGAATATCGGCGAACTTCATAATGAACCTTATGAATTCGAATTAGATGGAAAGAAAATTGTTATAATGCACGCACCGAAATTTCTTGATGAACTTTTGGAAGATAAAAGATACGATATTGTAATTTATGGACACACACATCGAGTTGATATACGAAAAGGCACATCTTTAATAATAAACCCCGGTGAATGTGGCGGTTGGCTTTACGGAAGAAGCACAATAGCCATTCTTGACACAAAAACCCTCAATCCTGAAATAGTTGACCTGTAAATGGTGAAAATGATTCTATATATTTGTTAGAACGAATGTACCGATTACATATATTAAAAAGTACTTGACAAAAAATATATATATGTTATAATTATAATTGGTAATGGTTATCATTAGCATTAAGAGGGTGGAAAATGCATATGAGAAATAGAATAGGTTCGCCTTGGTTAAAAGGAAGACTTAGATGTTGCGGATATAAAATAACAATTGGAAGAGAAGCCATCTTGGATGTAATTTCAAAAGCAGATACACATTTAAGTGCTGAAGATATTTATATAAAAGTACATTCTATGTGTCCAAATATTGGGTTAACTACTGTATATAGAACTTTGGAAATAATGGTAAAAATGAGATTATTACATAAGTTTGATTTTGGTGACGGCAGAGCAAGGTATGAAATTGCAAAAAGTGAAGAAGGCGAAAATCATCATCACCATTTAGTTTGTACTAATTGTAATAGAGTTATTGACTATAACGATTTTATTGATGAAGAAGTAAGATTACTAAAAGAAACAGAGAAAGGATTATCAAGAAAATATAATTTTAAAATTACTAATCACTTGATTCAGTTTTATGGTCTTTGCGAAAAGTGCGAAAATTTGAGGATAAAAAGAAAGTAGAAGATAAATTTTTTTCACACATAATGAAAATGGTTATCATTAGTATTTAGAATTTTTAATTAAGTAGTTTAATTGAATATTTATAGTTGATTAAGAATCGTAAGAAATAAAAAGCAAATTTAAAAAAAGGAGGTGATTAGTATGCCAGGTTTTGATGGTACGGGTCCGCAGGGTATGGGACCAATGACAGGTGGTGGCAGAGGTTTTTGTGCCGCTCCCGCTACAGGAGTTAGAAGGTTTCTTCGTGGAAGAAGATTCTTTGGTTTTGGTCGTGGTTTCTTCGGACGAGGAAGAGGAGGAGGAGGAGGAGGAAGGGGTTATAGGAATCGGTTTTATGCAACAGGCGTTCCCGGCTGGGCAGGGACAGATTATGGATATTACGACCAGGATATTTATGGGCAAGAAATTCCGGCAAAAGAAGAACTTCAAATGCTTCAAGAAGAATCTGATATGTTGAAGAAGCAACTTGAAGATATACAGAAGCGGGTAAATGAACTGAATGCAAATTCAGAAAAATAAAGGAAGTTAAAAAACCCTTGGATAAAACAAGGCGCCTTGTTTTATCCGAAAAAACGGAGATAAATTATGCGAATAGCCATATCTACAGATGGAGGGAGTGTTTCTGCTCATTTTGGTAGATGCCCATCTTTTACTGTTGTTGATATTGAAAATGGTAAAGTTGCAAAGAAGGAATTTGTAGCGAATCCGGGGCATCAACCTGGTGCAATACCTTTATTTCTTCATGAAAAAGGGGTGGAATGCATTGTTGCAGGCGGTATGGGTGGGAGAGCAGAGGAATTTTTTCAACAATATAAGATTAGAACAGTTGTCGGAATAAGCGGTTCAATAGATGAGGTTATAGAAAAATTACGGAATGGAACTTTAGTCGGCGGCGAGAGTTTATGTAAACCGGGAGCAGGTAAAGGATACGGAGTCGAAAAAACAGTTTGTGACCATTCAGGAGAGGATAAATGAAAATATGTATTACGTCGCAGGGGAAGACGCTCGATTCACAAGTTGACCCTCGTTTTGGAAGATGTTCTTATTTAATTGTTTTAGATACGGATACGATGCAATTTGAAACTATAGAAAATATTTTTGCCGATGCATCAGGCGGTGCAGGAATTCAAACAGGACAATTAATGGTTGAAAAAGGAGTTAAGGCGGTTTTGACCGGCAATGTTGGACCTAATGCGTACCAGACATTGAAAGCAGCAGGAATAATCATATATACCGGTTTAAGCGGAACAGTTAGTGAAGCAGTTGGAAAATTAAAAAATAATGAGTTAGAATCTAAAGATAAACCGTCTGTTAATTCTCACTTTGGAATGAATAAATAAAAGTTGTATGGAGGTAAAAATGCCATTTGGAGATGGAACAGGTCCTGTTGGTGGCGGAGCAGGCAGGGGGATGGGTAGAGGTAGAGGCAGTTTTTCAGGAGCCGGTCCAAGCGGTTTTTGTGTATGTCCTAATTGCGGTGAAAAAGTTGCCCATAAGCGAGGGATTCCTTGTTTTAATGCTAAATGTCCGAAATGCGGAACGCAAATGGTACGGGGATAAAATGTTGAATGTTATTAGAGAAAAGTTTGCAGATGAAGTTATCAATAATTATAAAGAATATTGTGCACGACAAGAACTATATTTAAAGTTTGGATATGATTCTGAAAAAGAACGACAATTTATAATTGAGAATGCTATACCAATAGATGAAGAAATTCTTGAAATTGGTACAGGAAAAGGATATCTTGCAGTAGAACTTGCACGCAAGGGATACTATTTCAGCAGTATTGATATTGATGATGAATGTTTGCATATAGCTCGGTTAAATCTTAAATATTTTAGTTTTGAAAGTAATGTTAAGATTACTAAACAAAATGCAGAGCAATTGAGTTTTAAAGATAATAGTTTTAATACCGTTTTTATGATTAATACCCTTCACCATTTAAAACATCCATATAAAGTTTTAAGCGAGATTATTAGGGTAATATCAATCCAAGGGAAACTGGTAATAGGCGATTTTTCTGAAGAGGGTTTTGAATTTATGGATAAAATTCATTCTATGGAAGGAAAAACACATGAAAGGGGAAAAGTGAGTTTAAAAGATATTGAAAGGTATCTGTTAAATAAAGGGTTTTTAGTTGAAAACTTCAGTAGCAAATTTCAAAATATTATAATTATAAAATTTTGGTAAATTAATTTAGCTAATTAAATTAGAGTTACCGTGAGAGAAAATTAAGTATATATGATTATTTCAGTTGCAAGCGGTAAAGGCGGCACAGGAAAAACAACGGTTGCAGTAAACCTTGCGTTATCATTAGAAAATGTCCAACTTTTGGATTGTGACGTAGAAGAGCCTAATGCCCACCTTTTTATAAAGCCAGAAATAAAAGAAAAAATTTCAGCATTTACTACTATTCCGCAAGTTGATGAAACTATATGCACTTATTGCGGTAAATGTCAAAAGGTTTGCGCATATAATGCTCTTGCTGTAATTCCGTCCAGCAAGAAAAAGGGGACGGTTCTCATTTTTCCGCATCTTTGTCATGGGTGTGGCGCCTGTTATTTGTTATGTCCGCAAAAAGCAATTAAAGAAATAAAAAGGGAGATTGGGATTATAGAATCAGGTACTGTAGCAAATTTACAGTTTGTTCATGGAATATTAAATGTTGGTGAAGTAATGTCGCCACCTTTGATACGGCAGGTTAAAAAGCATATCAATAATACCAAAACAGTTATTATTGATGCTCCTCCGGGAACTTCATGTCCGGTGATTGCAGCTATTAAAAATACCGATTTTTGTATTTTAGTAACCGAACCAACACCGTTTGGGTTAAATGATCTAATTCTTACAGTAGAGGTAGTCAGAAAATTAAATATTCCGTTTGGTATAATTATAAATCGTTCAGATATAGGAGATAATAAAACGGAAGTTTATTGCAGAGAAAATAATATTCCGATTTTAATGCGTATACCTTTCAGTGAAGATATAGCCCGTCTTTATTCACAAGGTATTCCAGTGGTGAATGAAAACGAAGAATATAAAAAAGAGTTTATACAAATGTTTGAATCGATAAGACATCCTATAAAGAGAAGGATGTCTGATATAATGAACATTATATAAGGAGACACTCATGAAATTGGGAGTAGTAATCTGTTCAAATGATGTTGAGACGGTATGGAATGCAGTAAGGTTTGCTAACTTTTGTTTAATGCAAAAAGATGAGGTAAAAATATTTCTTATGGGTAAAGGTGTGGAATATCAGAAAATAAGTACAGACAAATTTAATACCATTGAACAAACAGAAAAATATTTGCAAGATGGCGGTAAGATTTATGCCTGCGGGAGTTGTATGAAATCACGCGAGCAGGAGAGTTCTGCAGTATGCCCTATTTCAACTATGAAAGACATGTATGATATAGTGAAAGAAAGTGATAAAGTTGTTACATTTTAATATGAAGAAAGAAATTAGATTATGAAACAGATACTTATTATAAGCGGAAAAGGCGGCACGGGAAAAACGATTTTGACCGCGTCTTTTGCTGCTATTTCAAAAAATAAGGTTATGGTTGACTGTGATGTTGATGCTGCGGACTTGCACCTTATTCTGCATCCTAATATCAAAGAACGATACGATTTTAAAAGCGGTAAAACAGCGGTTGTAAATCCTATTTTTTGCAATAAGTGCGGTAAATGCCAAGAAGTATGCCGGTTTGATGCCATTTCAGATGCTTTTTTAATAGATTCCATATCTTGCGAAGGGTGCGGATTGTGTGCACAAGTATGCCAGAGCAATGCAATAATTATGAAAGAAAATCTTTCCGGGGAATGGTATGTTTCGGATACGGAATACGGTCCGTTGGTACATGCAAAACTTGGCATAGCCGAGGAAAACTCCGGCAAGCTTGTTGCAAAAGTGCGACAGGTAGCAAAAGAACTTGCCCAAAAAGAAAATAGCGATTATGTAATTATTGACGGTCCTCCGGGCATAGGATGTCCGGTTATTGCATCATTATCAGGTATTGATATGGCAGTTATAATTACCGAGCCGACATTGTCGGGACTCCATGACCTTAAAAGGGCTATAGAAATAGCATTGCATTTTAAAATACTGATAGGGATAGTCATCAATAAATATGATTTGAATGTTGATAATACAAATAAAATAGAAGAATTTTGTAAAAAGACAAAAATAGATATTATAGGAAAAATACCGTTTTCAAAAGAAGTCAGTAAATCAATTGTAAACGGGATACCTGCCGTTTTATTTTGTAAAAATAATATTGCAGAAAATATAAGAAATATATGGGAAAAAATTAAGTAAAGAATATTGATATGAAAAATATTATATCAGGAGGATATAAATGGAAAAAGTATCTGCTAAAATTAAGCCGGCAATTAGTCCGATGCCATTAGCTGTTGTATCGTGTTGTAACAAGGAAGGAAAAAACAATGCGTTAGTAGTAGGGTATTGTTGTAATTGCAGTTATGACCCGCCAATGGTTATGATTGGTATTGTTCCTTCCAGATACTCGTACCCAATGATAAAAGAGACCGGAGAATTTGTGATAAATCTTCCCGGCAAAAACCAGAAAGATGCATATAATTATTTGGGAAGTCATAGCGGTAGAAATGAGGATAAACTTGAAAAACTTGGTTTGAAAGTTAAAAAAGGAATGAAAGTCAATGCACCTATTCTTATGGATTTTCCGATAAATATAGAATGTAAGGTTGTAGGTTCTATCACTACAGGTTCACATGAAATGTTTGCAGGTAAAATAGAGCATATAAATGTTGATGCTGATTTTTTAAATGATAAAGGAGAAATAGATTATTCCAAAATACTTAATATGTAATTCCATATTATTATTTCGGGTATAGAGAGGTTTTTATGGAACAATTAACAAGAGAACAAGAAATAGATACACAGATTTTGCGAATAAAAGAAAAAATGTCAAAAATAGCTTATTCTATAATAGTAATGAGCGGTAAGGGTGGAGTTGGTAAGACCTCGGTAGCCGTAAATCTTGCATATGCGCTTTCCCTTAAAGGAAAAAGAACGGGCATATTAGATATAGATATTCATGGACCCAATATTGCTAAAATGCTTGGTATTGAAAAAGAATTATTGCGCAGCTCTGAATCCGGAATAATACCTGTTGAAGTTAAAGAAAATCTGAAAGCAATCAGTCTTGCATTAACAGGAAATAACCCGGACCAACCAATTATTTGGCGTGGACCGATGAAAGCCGGAGTAATTAGACAGTTTTTAAGCGAAGTTGAATGGGGTGAACTTGATTATTTGATAATTGATGCGCCTCCCGGTACAGGAGACGAACCATTAAGTGCAATACAATATATATCGAATGTTAGCGGCGCAGTTATAGTTACCACACCGCAAGACGTGGCTATTTTAGATTCCCGTAAAAGTGTTATGTTTGCACAAGAACTCAAAATTCCTGTAATTGGAATTATTGAAAATATGAGCGGTTTTATATGTCCATATTGTCATAAAGAAACAGACATTTTTAAAAAAGGCGGTGGTGAAAAAGCTGCAAACGAACTTGATGTCCCATTTCTCGGCAGTATCCCATTTGAAAAACAGTTTGTAGAATGTGGTGACGAAGGTAAGCCGTTTGTATCGCTTGCAGAAACGAAGGAATCCATAAAGAAATTTATAGATATTGTAGACAAAATAGAAAAATTCGTAAAAAATTGAAGTTCTGGTAAAACGGACCTAAACGGAATAAATTAGTAATTATGTATAACCATATCATCAATGAAATGAAAAAACATTTTCCATTTACTGCGATTGGTGCAGTTATTGGAATTGTCTTTATGTATTTTTCATATACACTATCTTATAAAACCGCATATAATATATTCTATTTCCTTCATCCCTTGCATGTATTA
>DMMW01000014.1:15499-26769 GCA_003452965.1 Elusimicrobiota bacterium | reverse complement strand
TTCTTTCTAACATCGTTCAGCCCGCCACCTTTGTTTAAATCTGTGTAATCTTGTTTTTAATCGTTTTAATCAGTGATTGTTGAGTTTTCTCAACAATCACATTATACAAATTTTTTATGGTATAATCAACTCTTGTCCGTATGGTATTGACCATCTATTTGGCAATCTGTCTTTATTGGCTTCGTATATTTTTGACCAACTGGTTTTATTGCCGTAAAATCTCTCCGATATTTTCTGCGGAGTATCTCCTTTTTGAACATTGTATTTTCTTATCAATGGCTTTCCCTGTAGTTGTTCTACCTTAGGTTCCGATGTTTCAGCTCTAAGAAATTCCCTAATCTGGACATTCCTTGGATCGTATCTTAACGCTTCTCTCCATACGGATTTTGCCTTGTCAAAATCGCCCATTGCCCAATACGCTGAACCCAGCCGCATCAATGCTACAATATTATCCTCTTCCAATTCTAAAACCGTTTTACATTCAGTAATTGCCTGAACATATTTACCGTTGTATATATTCTCAAGTGCCTGTTGGAGCTTTCTGCTCACAAGCGTTAATCCTGATATTGACTCTTCTTGAGCCGCATAACCCGGAAATTCTTTCGTTATAAGTTCAAATAACTGGTTTAATGAAGTTTTTTCAGGAGCAAGTTCGGTCGCATATCTAATCGCGTTTACCGCCAATACGGGATTATTATCAAAATAGGCGGTTAATCCTTTCCTCATTATTTTAGATATTTTTTCATCTCCGGTTTCTTCAGGAAACATTATTGCTATTGGAGACAGTTTTTTCTTTAATAACTGCGCACCCTGATTTGTCGGATTATATTCTAAAGCCTTATTAATATTTTCAAGCGACTTCTGATACATTCCTTTCCTATACAAATCTTGTGAAACCTTCACCAAAAGGCCTGCCGAATTCTTATCATCTTCAGTTATTATCTTATCTACAATAACCGCTCCCTCACCTGTCAATTCCTCTTCTTCAGGAGGAAATTCCATTGACAATTGTTCAATCCCCGGAACAGGTCCGAATACAACGGAAAATGCTAATTTATGAGTACCGTAAGTATTATTTATCCCTGTTAACGGATAAAGAAGTGCATAATCAATTTTATAGATGCTTTTTTTAATACCGAAGCCTAAAGATAACCTTCTCAGTTCTTTACTCCCAAAAACCATTCCTCCTCTTAAAGCAAATATTCTTTTAGAAAAATATTTTTCAAATCCTGCTATAAAATCTGTGTTATTTATTTTAGAAATCATTTCAAGCACCAAATTGGATGTCCTCGGAGAATATGAAAAACCCGCTCTTAAAGTTTTTTCAACCGTATCAGTTTCTATTAAACCGACACTTGGTGAATTTATATTCTGTATAACAAAACCGAGATTATATCTCGATTCCGGTCTATAGAACAAACCTATATCGGAAGAAAGTTTGGACTTGCTTTTTCCTGCAGCAAAAACATCATCCGTCATCCCTAAAGCATTGCCTGTATCGTCAATTGCATTTTCAGTATATTCATCCGAACCAAAAACATGTGTAAGCGATTTCATAGTTGCACCAAAACCCAATTTAGGAACTATTCTTAATCCATATGAAAACATAATTATTCTTTCAGAATATAAACTGTCAAGCGACAAAGAATAGATTCCCATACCCACAGCACCGTATTTACCGAAAGGATTTACATACAATATATCTGAATTAGCAATATTTGAACCGTCAGTAAGCCCCCAGTAAAACTTGCCATATGATGCCGTTAACTCATTATTCTTTAGACGATACAATCCGGCGGGATTATAAAATATTGCATTTGCATCATCCGACAATGCCGTAAAAGCACCGCCTATAGATGATGGTCTTACTCCCGGAGAAATATCATCAAATGCCGCATAAGAAAAGGCGGGTAAAAAGTTTAAAGTTATAAGTAATAATAATTTAATATATCTCATAGCCCTATCCCACTATCCCACTATCGCACTATCCCACTATCGCACTATCCCGCTATCGCACTATATCATTTCGCCACTATCACCGTTCCGTTGAAAATCTTGCCTTCAACGTCAATTTGGTATATATATATTCCTGATGGAACAACCTTAGCAGTATCATCTTTACCGTTCCATGTTATTCTTTCTGTCATATCATTATTAAGCATATCCGCCACAAAACATCCGTTTAGCGTTATAATTTTTCCAGCTACATTAGAATCTTTTGGATTCTCATAATTCACTATCAAATAATCGTTTATTCCGGCACTTGTCCCGGGAGTTATTATTCTGGGCTTTACCTCAATAATATTGAATTCTTCCGCAAACAGAGTATTTGAAAATATTAGTAAAGATATAATAGCAACTAAATTAATTATTTTACAGTTCATAATTATCCTCCGGATGGCAGCCTTATTGTAAAAGTAGCACCTTTATTTTCTCCATCGCTTGATACCAATATTTTACCCCTGTGTTTCTGAATTATTCCATAGGAAATAACCAATCCCAAGCCGGTTCCCTTTCCGGGTTCCTTTGTTGTAAAAAATGGAGTGAACATTTTTTCAAGGTTCAATTTTGTAATTCCATCGCCCGTATCCTTAAAAGACACTGAAATATAATTTTTCAAAAACACATCTGTAACCACAGTTAGTATACCGCCGTGCTTCATAGCGTGAATTGCGTTTGTAATAAGATTTAAAAATACCTGTTGTATATGAGGTTGTGAAATATATGCTTTCGGCAAATTATTACCGTATCTTTTAACAACATTTATCCTTGATGCAATCAAGTCAGATGCACATATCTCCAGAGAATTTTCTATTAATTTTGAAATATCAATATATTCAAAAGTATAATCTTTCTGTCTTGAAAAATCTAAAAGTCCTTTTGTAATTTTCCTGCATCTTTCTGCCGCTTTTGCGATTTTCTCCAACGTTTCTTTGATAGGATCCTGGGGCGGAAGCTTTTCAAGCAACATTTCTGTTTGTCCCAAAACGCCGGTTAGCGGATTATTTAATTCATGTGCTATTCCGCCGGCAAGTTGCCCTAATGAAGCCATCCTATCCATCTGAACAATTTGAGTTTCCGATTTTTTTAGATTATCCGCCATTTTATTAAAAGCTTCCGCAAGGGAAGTCAATTCATTCTTTCCATAAATTTCAATTTTATGTAAAAAATTACCTTTACCTATCTTTTCAGCGCCTTCTTTCAGTTTTTCTAAAGGATTAGAGATTGTTCTGAATATAACTACAGAAAGCAGAGTTGCAAGAACAACAGCAAACAGAGATAATCCTATAGATATAATAAGATTTATCTTTTCCATTCTTAACGACTGCAATTCCGCAATCTGGAATGCTTTTGATTTATACTCATATTCTTTGTAAATTTTATTCTTTAAATTATCATAGTACGATAAAATACCATTTTCCACCATAATGAGAGCTTTATCTCTTCTGCCGCTTGAATACATCTCAATTACATCTTTCCATCGTAAAAGCAAAACATCACAGGACTCTGCAATATCTGTAAATTTATTATAATCATCCTTTTTAATTTTGAAATTATTTAATTGCACGCCATAATTACTAAGTTTCTCCTTTAACATACCGGAATACTCAAAAAATTTGCTCCGTTCGGAAGAATCACCTAAAACAAGATAGAAATCGCAGGCGGAACCGGATTTTTCCAAATAATACTGTATCTCCCGTATACCCGCCATAAGCGAATAATTTTGGATTGAATTCATAAGATAATCCCGTTGCACCTTGCTTTGAATAAATAATATGGATGCAATAAATATTATTATTACAATCATTAAAGCAAACGAAAATATCAGTCGGTTTTTAATTGTCATTTGACTTCCTCAAATTCCTTTTCTGCTTCCGATATATCTATACCCTTTCCTTTGTACTTTTCAATTATTTTTGATAATATATTTTTCCTCTCTTCTTTCTTCGCCCCTCTCGACTTCAATTTTAAATAGTAATCAAATGAATAATTATAATCCTTTCTTAATGACTGCTGAATTTTCAATACTGATTCTCTTTCTTTTACCGCATCCGATATATTAATACTGCTATTATCATATTTTTTTATTACTTTGTCAAGTTGTGTTATTCTTTCTATGACTCCGATTCCTCTGGAAACTTTCTTTTGATAATCTAACATTGCATCTTTAAACGCCTTTTCCATCTCGCTTTTTTTCATTGTCTTCAGCATAACCGCTTCCTGTATGGCAGAAGATTTCTGCATATTTTCAATTTCTTTTTCCTTTCTTTTTGCTTCTAATAATCTTGCCTCGGTTTCTTTCTTAATTCGTTCTGCTTCAAATTCTAATTTCTCCGATTCTTCTTTTGCTTTCTTTTCGGCTTCTATCCGTTTCGCTTTCTCTATTCTTTTAGTTTCTCCAACAGAAATAGTTTTCTTACCGAATTTAATATTAAGTGATATTTTATGCGTTCCGTAAGTATCTTTTATTCCTGACAACGGCCATAAAAATGCATAATCAAATGATAAATCATCAAATTTTAATGTTGAACCAATTGAAATATTACTTAATCTGCGGTTGCCAACCAGTAATCCGCTTCTTATACCTATATTATTCTTTGTAAACCATTTTTCTGCACCCGTCATTATACATATATCGCTGTTTTCATTTAAAGCATCCAATGATAGTAAGTAATTATTTCTTCTATATGAAACGCCTAACCGGTAAGTTACAGGTAATTTATCGGAACCGATAAGCCCGACATCCGGTGATGTAACATTCTTCGCTGAAAAACCGAAAGATACAACATTTGAATAGGTATATAATAATCCCAAATCACCGCTTATATTTGTTGTTCTTCTGCTCTTTTCAAACACAGGATCAACAGATACGCCTTCAATATCTAATCTTGTATTACCTGTAGTATCTATAGCTGTTTTTGTATAATCGTTACTGCCAAACTTTCTCATTAAATCTTTTACGTTTACGCCTACTGCTATTTTACTTAAAATATTATAGGAATATGACAGCGACAATACCGTTTCATCATAAAAACCTGATAGAGAAAGATTATACCATGACATTCCCAATGCACCATATCTTTCAGTAGGATACACAAATCCCATAAACGACGAGCCTATTGAGGAGTTATCGTCCAATCCCATAAATAACTTTCCGTAATTTGAAGTAAACTCCGACTTTTTCAGCATAGAAGCACCTGCAGGATTATAAAATAGAGCATTAACATCATCGGATACCGCGGTAAACGCACCTGCCATACCCTGTGCTCTTGCTCCTACATTCATTTCATCAAACGCTGCATATAAGCAAGATGAAATTATCAAATTAAAGAACAATATAGAAATCCATCTGCTCAAAATATTTCTATTTTGACTTTTCTTTATAATTCTCGATATCTGATAAATATATCTGTTCATATATTTAATTCCAACTCTTAATTAACTTATCACCGTCATCCTTTTTCTTGCTATCAACTACCGGGCAGGTGGGAGTCGTCAAATATCTTCCCCCGAAGAATTTTTGAAGGACATCCGCACCCGCCCTATAAAGACAATTTGAAAATAAAAAGTTAAAATTATAATTTAAAACTTCTGAATCGTTCCCCTCTACTTTAAACTTTATACTTTTAACTTTTAACTTATAACTTAATTCCGGGCAGGTGGGAGTCATCAAATATCTTCCCCCGAAGAATTTTTGAAGGACATCCGCACCCGCCCTTATAACAAGTAACCTATAACTTAAAACGTATAGCAGATTCGCTGCCAGTTTAGAAACTGCATTAATTTGATTTATTAAAAATAGTTTAAATATTTTCGTCATTTTGCCACCACCACGGTACCATTAAATACCTTGCCGTCCGCTTCAATCTGGTAAATATAGATTCCTGAAGACACGGCTTTGCCTGACGAATCTTTACCGTCCCACTTAAGTGAATCTTCAGTATCTCCGCGGCTCATATCCGATATAAAGGCGCCGTTTATATCAAAAATCTTACCATTGATTCCGTTATCATTTCCCTCATATATGAAGTTGGTAACATCATTCCAACCGTCACCGTTAGGTGTAAATATTCTCGGATATACCTTAGTTAATGCAAACTTAATTGACCTTGCTGCATGTCTCAACTGATATTTACCGCCCTTCTTTGTCTTGATTGAGACCGTCTGGTTATTTATATCAACATTACCGCCAATCTTAACCCATTCAACACCGTTAAACCAGAACAATGCTAAACTATCTCTTGCCTGAGTTCCGGCCAGTGAAGGAGCATCTGCGCTTCCGTTTGTTGCATATGAAATCTTGATATCCGCAAGAGCCCTTGAGAAGAGCAATCCGGTAATAACTTCTTCCGTTTTTGCTTTTTTAGGAATAAACGTGAACGATTTTACAATCTTTCCCGATTCTTCAGAAGTTAGATTAACAACATCAAAGTATACGTTATCGCCAAACGAGTTGGTTTCTTTATAAAGAATACTATTTATACTACCCGGAATTGAAATACAGGTCTTCGGCGAATCTGAATCAAAGAACGCCAAATTCAAAATTGTTTCCGTAGTATCAACTCTTGCAGAAGGTTTAGAACTATTAAGCGATAAGTCATGGCAGGTAATCCAGTAATAATATTTATCTCCGCCGGTATAGGTTGTGGTTGAAGTTATACCGATAGGTAGCGTCCATGTCTTAGCAGTTCCTTCTACAGATGCAGATCTATGTAATACATAGTGGGATAGGTCATTAGCATCAACACCATTAGTTGATTTTGTTACAGTATTCCATTCGATAGTCAAATAATTCTTATCAGCTGAAAGCGTAGCTCTTACATTTCTCGGTTCTCGCGGCGGAGTAACATCTGCAGACGGAGGTGCAACCGCATTTGTCGTAGTTGCAACAGAATAGTTAGGTACTCCGTCATATGTAAATGCCGTATAGTAATATTTCAAATTCGGTATCAGATTAGAATGTGCATAATATGTAGCCGAACCAGTGAGCAATATCGTTGCATCGCCTGTTGTAACTCCGACCGCGTAATTATAACCTCTTTCTGGACTAAATGTTGTCGGCTTATCAAACGAATAAACAACCAATGTACCTTTATAATCTGAATCGGTAGGATTGGTCCAATTAATATGTATTTCTCTGCCGACAGGAACACTAATCGGTTTTGCGGTAAAGTTGGTTACAACCGCAGGCGGTGTCCGGTCAATAGTCAATGCACTCGGCGAATTTGAATAATTGGACCAATTGGGTATCTCGTCGCCGGTTATCAAACAGAACCACCATGTTGTGCTGTCTGCAAGTCCTGTTACGGTATATGACTGTGCTGCACCGACTATCGTTGAGGTTGAAATTGAACGTCTATTGTATACAGGTATTGAATTCCATGCTACTGCTGAAGGTATTGAACCGTGTGACGAGAATCTTATATCAAAAATACCGTTTACAAGATTGACCGGACGACCATCATCTTCCGTAGGAGCATTCCACGTAAGCTCAACATCATTGAATCCGACATTACCAACCGCAAGAGTTACTGATGCAGGAGCTGTTACATCATTACCGGATACGCTGAACGCCTTTGTATTTACAGTAGCAACATCGGAAGTTGAATTCCAAACAGAAACGTTATTTAAATCGTCTTTCGCTTTAATTGCAAACCAGTATGTTACACCAGGAGCCAATCCGGAAACCAACAACTGTTGCTGCGAAAGTGGAACGAGATTATTTGCGACAACAGTTATTGTCTGACCTATCAGGTCATAATTTGAATTGTTTATAATCTGCTGTGCATATTTTATATTAAATTCACCTGTCAAATTACCCAAAATACCGTCATCACCGGGTGCTGTCCACTGCAATAGAACTTCGCCTTCATAACTTCCCGTTAATGCGGTCAAATCAGAGATAGCTGCAGGTGCTGCAAAATCATATTTAACTGTAGCAGACGAGATATTAAACGTAATTGATAAAGATTCGCCCGAATCCTGGGCTCTCATCGCCAAATAAACTATTTGTCCATAATACTCCGGTCCAAATACCAATGTTTCGTATCGTTTATATGCATACTCATCACCCCAACCGTTATTTCCGTCATTATTCCTATCTCCCTGTTCAGACCAGAATTGCGGATATTCGTTAGCCTGATTCCACCATGCATTATCATCAGCACCCAAATCCGACAATGATATGGTTGAATACTTCAAATGATATGGCCATAAAGGTTCAAGTTCACCATAATCAGGAGCAGGTTCTTCCCACGGCACTGTCCAGTTAATATCCACCTCTCCATCTACTGTTCCCGCTTTTGATACTAAATTTGTTATTGAAGAAGGATTTCCCCTATTGAGCCTAACTGTTAAAATCGTTGTATGCGGATTAGCAGCATAAACATAAACAACAGAAGAAAGCAATAACAGAGATATTATAACAACAGACAGACCTCTCTTTAACCATTTTTCTATGGCTTTCAACGAAATTAGTATCTGGTTAAAGATTCTGTTCATATATTTAATTCCAACTTTTCTCAGAACTATTTTGGTACAGGGCAGAACATGAAGCCAACAATAATCTTCCCCCGAAGAATTTTTGAAGGACATCCATGCCTGCCCTATAAATGCAAATTAAATCATTCCCCTCTACTTTAAACTTTATAATTTTAACTTTTAACTTATTATTTATTTCCGGCTTGTCCGCCGAAGTTCGCAGAACGTAGGCGGAGAGCGGAGTCGTCAAATATCTTCCCCCGAAGAATTTTTGAAGGACATCCGCACCCGCCCAAGTAACCGATAACAAATTCGCCGTCATCCTGAACGAAGTGAAGAATCTCATAAAACCGAGTTGTTTCTCCCGATGAATCGGAATCAACATAACGGCTTTATGGGAATAAATGGGCGGACATCCAGAAATATCTTCCCCCGAAGAAAACTTCCGTGCCCGCCTACGTTCTTCGAACTTCGGTGGGCAAGCCCGCCCGTCTATTCCCATATCTAAATTATCATCCTTTTTCTTGCTGTCACCCTGAGTAAAACGCCTGCCCGCCGAAGGTTCAGTGGCGGGAAGGGTCTCGCTTTCACTACGAGATGCTTCACTATCGCTCAACATGACATCATTTCTTATTGAAATAGGGCAGGTGGGAGTCGTCAAATATCTTCCCCCGAAGAATTTTTGAAGGACATCCGCACCCGCCCAAGTAACTGATAACAAATTCGCCGTCATTCTGAACGAAGTGAAGAATCTCATAAACCGAGATGCTTCGCTAACGCTCAGCATGACATCATTTCTTATTGAAATAGGGCGAGTGGGAGTCGTCAAATATCTTCCCCCGAAGAATTTTTGAAGGACATCCGCACCCGCCCTTATAACCAATAACCTATAACCTACCCGCCACTGAGCCGCTGTCGGGCAAGTAACTGATAACCGATGGACTATAACTGACCCGTAACTGATACATTGGCGGGCAAGTAACCTATAACCTACAAGTAACCTATGACCGACCCGCCACTGAGCCGCTGTCGGGCAAGTAACCGATAACAAATTCGCCGTCATTCTGAACGAAGTGAAGAATCTCATAAAACTGAGATGTTTCGTTACACTTAACATCACGGCTTTATGGGAATAAATGGGCGGACATCCAGAAATATCTTCCCCCGAAGAAAACTTCCGTGCCCGCCTACGTTCTTCGAACTTCGGTGGACAAGCCCGCCCGTCTATTCCCATAAAATTAATATTATTAAATTGGTTTATTATTATTGAAATAGGGCGAGTGACAGTATTCCAAAGCATCTTCCCCCGAAGAATTTTTTGGAGAACTACCGCACCCGCCCCATAAATGCAAGTTAAAAGTAAAAAGTTAAAATTATAATAAAAAACCTCTGTATTATAGACAGAGGTAAAATTCTCATTTAATATGATTAAAGATAAAATTATAGAACTAATATAAAGAAATAGAGCGGGCACGGAAGTCCTCCATCGCCGGTTTCCCAGACGATTTATTCTTCGGGGGAAGAATTTTTTTAGTTACTTAACCACCCCGCCAAAATTTTAACGCTTTTGGCAGGTAGGCAAAACAACTATTGATGGATTTTAACCTGGACACCTTTTAAAATCAGGGAATAGGGATTAGGGATTAGGGATTAGTTGTTACCCTATTCCCTCTACGCTATCCTCTATACGCTGGCTTTTTAATGTCCAGATCAAATTCACCGGTATAATCTGATCAAAACTTATGTCAAAGAACAAAGATGATTTACAACAACTTTATACAAATAAAAAACCACACAAGAAATTAACTAATCAGGTGCGGTTGCAAAGACACTCAACGTAATTGAAAATGTTCCGGAAGTCGTTGACGTTGTAGGTGTTTTTATCCTTGCCCATAAGAATTTGCTTGCTTCAGCAGCAACCGTTCCTTCTGCAGTAGTACAACCGCCGAATTCAGCCTGAGAGCCATCGTCAACATCATCTGTTGCACCCCATGCAGGTTCTGTTGTATCAGCGCAAGTACTGGTAGCAAGCTCCAACGTATACTGGTTGGCAGCAACTGAAGAATCAAGTTCCCAGTTTGTTCCTGCAGCCGGAGCATCCGCGTCTGTTGCTTGTGCTTCCCATTCTGATGCAAAGTTACCATCATTTGTTATTGTACCAATAGCAACTGTATCATTAGTATTCAAAGCAACTGACCCGAAATCACGGGTAACGTTCTCCGTATCTATCTTAACTGACCAAGTACCTGCCGGCGCTACTGTCAATAAGCATGTACCAGGATTTGCTGCGGCATGCAAATAACCGCCAACAAACATACATACTACTAATAATGCTAAAATCTTTTTCATTGTTCTCACCTCCTTTTTATTTAAAATTTTCACAAAATTACTGACAAAATCAACCATATTACTCACCCCCTGTTTTCATTACTTTTCTAAAGTTCAAGTATACTTCTTACTTCCACTAAAAGTATAATGTAAAAACTGAATTTTGTCAAGTACTTTTTTGATAATTGTGAAAAAAATCACAATTGCCCTATTTTATCGTCTATAAAATTAAAAAGTAATTGCTATAGAAAATGAAAAATATTGCAAAACCAAGCAGTTTACTTCAACTTAATGTATCAACTAATATTTTTTATGAAATTTTTTGAATTTTTTATATACTATCTGGCAGGTAATTTTTATCCTTTTTCTTTCTTTGTAGTTGTTCATCTTGCTTGCCCGCCAATGCCACAGTGGAGGGCTGAACGGTGATAAAAGAAGCGCCGAGTAAACTCGGCAACTAC
>DMMW01000014.1:6466-15271 GCA_003452965.1 Elusimicrobiota bacterium | reverse complement strand
ATGTGTAGTTGCCAACCTTGGTTGGCGGTGTTAAAGAAGTGCCGAGTAAACTCGGCAACTACAGGAAAATAAAATGAAAATAATGTGTAGTTGCCCATCTTGCTTGCCCGCCAATGCCACAGTGGAGGGCTTGCCCGCCAATGTCACAATGGAGGGGTTGGCGGTGTTGTTGTTTTGCCGACTTATTCACTAAATCTTAGATAATAATCGTTTAATTAATTTCAAATCATTTTGAATTGATTTATTATCGGGTGATAACTGCAAAGCGATTCTACAGTGTTGAAGTGCTTTACCATATTCTTCTTGTTTAAAATAAAAGGTAATTAAGTTTCTATGCGCTTCTATAAAATACGGCTCTATTTGTATCGCTTTTTTAAATTCTTTTTCTGCTTCTTCAATTCTACCTGAATTAAATAGCAATATTCCGAGATTGCAATGAGTAACTGCAGAATTCGGATTTATTTTTAGCGCTTTTCTATATACCTTTTCTGCTTCCTTTACTCTTTTTGAATTGTATAGTAACATTCCAAGATTATTATATACGTCCAAATAGTTTGGATATATTTTTAGCGCTTTTCTATATACCTTTTCTGCTTCCCTGTATTTTTTTTCATTATATAGCAATATTCCAAGATACTTATATGTAGAAGCAGCTTTAGAATTCATTTTTAAGCTTTTATTAAAATCAGAAACGGCTTTTTCGTTTTCACCTAAAGACAAATATATACTACCTCGTCTGTTATATGCCCCGGAATTTTTAGGATTGAAATAAATAACTTTATTTACATCATCAATAGCTTTACTGAAATTTTGTAAATTATAATATGCAACTCCGCGATAATAGTATGCTTTTACATAATTGTCATCCATACTTATTGCCGTACTGAAATCGTTGATTGCTTCATCATATTTTTTTTCTAAAAAATAATTTGCCCCACGAACAAAATAATCTTTTGTATCTCTAATTATTGCGGTTTCTCTTTTCAATTTTCCGTATTTTTTACGCAATAACGATGCTTTTTCAAAATATTCTACAGATTCCTTATGTGATTTTAATTTACTCATTGCCCAGCCAATTGATTCATATGCAAAAGCACAATCTGAATCAACTTTTACTACTATTTTATAAGCATCAATAGCATTTTTAAAATCATACGATTCATAAAATTCTTCCGCCTTCGCGAACCAGTCAATATTTTCATCGGATAAAATCTTTTTTTGCTCTAACATATTAAATTCAGTTATTTTCTTCGGTTTTAGACCCCAATAAGGCAAATATTTTAGTAAAATCTTCTGTTTTATTCCAATTGGAAATTGTTCATCTATATGAACTGTTAATAAACCCCATTTTTCGGGTGTCCAATTATTAATAAGTGTTATTCCATCCGTTTTTCCTAATATTTTCCAGCCGGGAAAATAATTAATATTTATCGGTATTTCCATGCCTGCTTGTTTTGTTTTAAGTATTTCCAAAGAAATCTTTGATGGCGAAATCCATTCAATTTTTATATCTTTATTTTTATTGAATATATCAATTCTTCCGCTTTTCACAGAAGAACGTCGTAAAAAGCCGAACTCATCATATCCAAAAATACCATCATAAAAATGTAAAACACTTTCATTGTTTTGCAAATAAGTAAACATCAAGTCGCTTTCAAAACATGTTTTATCTTCCATAGAAAACAAATTCCAATCAGGACCTTTACTTTGTTCAAAAACCCTTTTTTTATCAAAATAAGTTCTATTATCAAATGTAAAATAACTTTGTATGTAATCTATATTAGGTTTATTGACTCTGAAATAATCTATAAAAATAAATACACAAATGCTGATTAATATGAAATTGGTGTTTTTCTTCATTATTTTAATACCGTCATAAAGTGCCAAACTTGAAAAATATGCAATAGGCAATATCAAAGAACCGACAAACCATGTTGGCATATGGAGTGAACTTAGTATCATATTTTTAGACAATATTTTCCAAAACGGATTTAATCCGCCGGGATAAAGAAATACAGTCAAACAAATAATAATTATTAATGATAAACTAAACCTATTGTATTTATGCTTCTTATATCCGATTGCTGAAAATATAGCTAAAAATAATACAATAATACCGACATAACAATTGATTAAATAAACTTCTAATGGAGAAGCATATTTATAAGGACTATCAAACCATCTTTGATTAGGCCATATAAGGGAAGTAATTAATGTATGTACGGTTCCCCACCAAGATTGAGCGACATAGCCCATTTCTAAGTTTCTCGGAAACCATGAAAGCAATTGATACGATGCTAAAATTTTGGGTGCCGATAGAAATAACGCTATCAATACATAGATAATAAAATTTTTTATATTATAGAAAGTTAAGAATGATAATATCAACATAATAATGGATATGGATGTGGCATTCATTCCGGCATAAACCATAATCGTAAGCCAAATTGGTATTGCAAATGAAAATTTATTATTCTTATATGACCATATAAAAGCAGAAACCATATATGGTGCAAAAACCATATTTTGAATCCAAAAATGTCCTATTGTTAATTGCGATACCATATAACCGGAAAATGTATATACTATTGCTCCAAATAAACGGCAACCGAAATTATCAATTTCAAGTTGTCTTAAAAGAATAAACATCCCGAACATACTTAATATTGACAAGGTTAATATTGATATGCGAATAGACAACCATTGATTACTTAATATAATGGAGAAAAACTGCGGTATACTTATGAATATATTTGACGGATTTGCCCATAATGGAAAACCACCGCCAATATATGAACTAAAATAAGGGAATTCATTGTAATATAAAAAAGATATTTTATTAGCGAACAGGTTAGTTAAATAATAATCGTAATTTCCTGCGAGATACCTTAACGGATGTTCAAATAAAGAAGCCCAAAAAAGAAATGATACCAAAATACTGCTTATTATTTCAAGTCCATACTTATAAATAATTTTCTTCATTTAGTAATAGGTAATAGGGGACGTAGTTAGATAGTTAGATATTGAAAATAGGCGATGTCCCCAATTTCCAATTTCCTTGCAGTCATTATTCCCCCGACAAGTCGGGGGAATAATCTCGCCTTCGCTGTCACCCTGAGTGAACAGACTGTGTCGCAATTGTTAATGAATATATTTCGTTTTCCATTTTGTAGCAGCAAAGCGTAAGATTTGCCATGTTTTAGCAGAGCTATCGCTCTGCAGCTACAATTTTGGAATTATGACACAGTCTCGAAACGAAGGGTCCAGCATTAAAACACCTTACACCGAGATACTTCCCGCCACTTAACCATCGGCGGGCAGGCATTACACTCAGTATGACACCCAACTACGAGATACTTCTCCGCCAGTTGGAGGAATCGGCAGAAGAATCTCGTTTTGATTATTTATATTTTAGATTTCTGCTGTCCGATTTATTCACTTGTGGTTACGAATATCTTAGTATATACCTCAACAGGAACAGCACCCTCAACCTCTGCTTTAACAATAAAAACCATTTTTTTATTTTTATACTTTTCCTCATCAGGTATTTTCAAAAATACATCCAGTTTGAAAAACGATTCCCCCTCCAAATTAACTTTGTTGGGTTTTATTTCTAAAAATTTTGGATTACCGTTTTCATATTCATTGTCATTATATATTGATTTATCATCAACTACAATCATATTTAATTTAACTGATTCTGTCGCTCTATTGATTAAATTCAACTTTATGTCTTTTTCCTTTCTGAGATTGATTTTTTTTCCAAGTTCAACAACATCTTTAACTCTTATATTCATAGGATCAATTTCAAAATTAAGCGTCTGCATTCTTTTAAGTTTCTTTTCTGCTTTTAAATAATCAGGTCCCATTGTACCTATAGAAAACCTTACTCGTATTTGTGTTCCGGTTGCTATTGTTAATCCAGCGCCGGGTAAACCTACCGGCAAAGAAGAGCAAAGCAGAACCGCTTGAAAATGTTTTCCGGCAAGTTTTTCATCTTGAGGAATAGTTATTATTACATCCGAAGAACCCCGTTCCCCCGGACCCAAAGTATATTTATTAGGAACTATTTGTATCCATTCATTATCAGGAATCGCATCATAGCCAACTTTCAGACTATCTTTATTCGGTTTATCAACCTCTATTTTAATATTTTCAGGCACACCGCCTTTATTATATATAATTAGAGGACAATTCCTTAACGCCCTTAAATTATAACTTCCTCCTATCTCCAAATTCTCTAAAATAAGATCTGCAAATGTTGTTTGTATACCGGCATAAACATTCACATGATTAAAAAAAACTAAAGACAAAAATATCACATATCTTAAACCACTTTTTAAACAATTAACCTTGAATTTCATTTTTCCCCTCCTTTTCCATTGCTTTTCTTATTTTATTATAATTATTATTTAATGTTTTATCGTTGGGAAATATTTCCAGTCCTTTCTTGATTATTTCCTCTGCACTCTTATAATCCTTTAAATTTAAATAGCAAACAGCCAGATGAGTATATATATTTAAATAATCCGGCTTTAAATTTATTATCTTTAAATAGTAATCTTTTGATTTTTTATATTTTCTTTGCTTGTCATACAATTTCCCCAATTCATATAATGCTGAAATTTCATTAGAATTAAATTTAAGCCCTTTTTTATAATATTTTATTGCCTTCTTTATTTCCTTTAAATTATTATACGCCCAACCTATATTAAAATAAGCGTTAGAATATCCCGTATTAATTCTTATTGCTTCGTTAGCTGATTGTATAGCTTCATTGTATAATAGTTCAATATTATATATGTGGGACATCTCATTATACGCTTCAAAATATAAAGGATAATATTGTAATACCTTATTCAGATTATCCTTCGCTTCATTATATTTTTTCTCTTTAGTATATTTTTTCGCTAATTTAAAATATTTTTTCGCTAAATAGTAATTTTCCTTATCTATTTTTCTATAATAAAATATCGCATATTTTTCATTATTCTGATTCTCATATATTCTGGCTAATGCACCATAGGTATTCTGCACAACAGGTATTATTAATGGTGCATCCTGTGGATAATATTTAATAATTTCCAACACCTTTTTATACTCCTTTAAGGCACCTTCTATATCACCATATCTCGCTTTAATAGCGCCAAGATTGTAATAAGCCTCCGGATCATTTGTGTCCAATAAAATTACTTTTTCATATTCATCTATTGATTCTTTTACCATTCCTTTATAATAATACGCACCTGCCAAACTAAGGCGAGGCCTTGGAAAATCCGGATACATTTCTACATTTTTACTCCATAGGCGGATTTCATCCATCCATGCATAATTACGAGTTACTGTTTTAAATGCAAAAAAACATAATAATATAACAAGTAAACTGCTTCCTAAATATCTGTTTTTATTAATTTTAAAAATACAAAATCCTACCAACCATGAAAAACCTATACTCGGGATAAATAAATAGCGAACATTAAGCAAAGATGCTTTTAGAAAAGGAATTAAATTCATTGTGGGCAATAACGGCACAATTATCCAAACCGATGCAAAAAGATAATTCCATTTTTTATTTTTAATTAAATAAGAAAGGGCGATGACTATTAAAATGACCAATGTTAAATTTAATATTACCAATCGGTTCAAAACCGAAGTAATAATTATAGGCGGATATTCAATAGCTAACTTAATCGGAAAAAATAATAATAAAATATATTGTCCAAAAACATTTAACATTGAAAGCATATTAATATAAAAACTTCCGCCGATATAGCTCAAATATTTTGTCTCCGAAACATTAAAAACAGAAAATCTAATAATTAAATAAAAAATAGCAATTAAAACATATCCTGAAAGAAAACATAAAAGCTTTTTACCGACACTATCCCGCAATTGCACTATCCCGCTATCCGCCCTGCTATTCAAATATTTATAAATAACCAAATGAGCCAAAATAATTACTGGTAGAATAACAGCAGTCTCTTTAGACAGCAACGCAAATATCCAGAATAAATATGAAAAAACAATATTATTCGCATTAAATTCTTCCAACGCATTTAAATAAAAAATAAATGCTAATAAAAAAAACAAAGAAAACAGCAATTCTCCATAACCAAGTGATATACAGCCAAGTGCTTCACAGTGAACAGGATGCAAACTAAATACAACAGCTGAAATAAAAGCAATTGTTTGATTTTGGAATAATTTCAAACATAATATATACATACAAACACATATCAGTGAATAAATCAACAATTCTAATATCCTGAATCCATACGCTCTATTACCCCAAATAAAATAATTAACAAAGTGAAAAACAGATACGACCGGTCTGAACGAAACTTCTTTGGTTATGTTATAATAATCTTTGCTAAATATATTTTTAATATTGCTGATTTTATGAAGCTCTCTATTTTCCAAAATAATATCTCTATCATCATATAAAAACGGTGCTTTAATCAATCCGATATTAACAACAATACTTATAAATAATATTAAAAATATACTTTCTTTTTTTCCCATAAGCATAGTGGACAGTATCAGGCAATAAGTTTATGACAAAGTCGTTGTTCCTTTTATCCTTATAATTTTTAACTTTTAATTTTTACTTGCTTTTACGTTTTGCTTTTTATTTTAATTTTAACTTTTAATTTTTACTTGCTTTTATCAGGTCATTACAAGCTTTTAAGTTATTTTTTGCATCTGTATAATCAGGATTTATTTTTAATGCTTTCTCAAACTGTTCAATCGCCTTATTCGTGTCACCTTTACCGAAATATGCGGAACCCAACAGATTATACACCTTTTCGTCCGATGAATTTCTTGATAATATTTCGTAACACATATCTATTGAACTATCAAACTGCCCTACTTTCTGATAAACTAAAGCAAGTTGAAACTGAGCCTCCGGATAAACAGGTCTTTTTCTTAATGCAAAACCGAGATTTTGTATAGCAGGAAAATATTTTCTATTTTTAAAATATATCAAAGATAAGCCAAAATACGGCTCTGGATATTTATTTGATTTCTGTATCGCTCTCCGATAACTCTTTCCCGCATTATCCAAGTCATTCATCATAAGAAATGTGAACCCCAAATTAATATATGTTTCAACCGAATCAGAATCCAATTTTAATAATTCTATATATAGTGTTTTTGCAGTTTTATATTCTCCTATAAAATAGAAAAAATTTGCGAAAGACAAATAAGACAATATTTTCTCATTCCTACTATAATTGTTAAAATTAGCCTCTTTTAAATAGGGTTTAATTTTATTACTTTTCTTTGTATAAATTATTCCCGATTCATCAAAATAAGCAAGTTTCCACATCTTGTTTAAAAATAAATATTTTATTAAATTCTGTGAATGAATAGACAAGGGATGCAATAAGACATAATCTATTTTATACTTATTTTCTATATTTTGCCAAAAAACCTCTGGGTTGTCAATCACACTTTTATACTCAGCCATCAGTTCTTCTCCATAAACTTCCATTCTTCCGTCAAAGAAAACCTTTCTTTCGGGATAACAATGCCACATAAAATATCCGCCTATATGAGCATCATTGAAAACATTACCGGATAAATTATTATTCTTTATATATTCAATTGCCTTTTTTGGAAACATAATGTCAAGGCTTCCTATACCTATTTGCTCATATTTTTCAAAACCAACCCTTGCATATCTGTAGTATTTACCTGTAATAACACTATATATAATAACTACATTAAATACAAATAAAAGAATCATTAAAATATAAGCGACATAATTTAAGATTTTTTGACTTATGATATCTTTTATATCCTTTATATCCCTGACGTTCATTATAGTTACAAATGATGCAATAAATGAGAATATTACTATATTTCTGATAGCCATAAAACTTAAATATAAAAAAGCAAAATAAATTATTAACCGAGAAAAGTTTATCTTCCTTGCTAAAATAAAACTCATTGAAGAAATTATTATCAAAATAATATGAAGTGTCAAATCATACGTTCCTCTATCCGTAAGTAAAGTTGGCGTCAATTCAGAAACGCTTTTCATATACGAAGTAGCGGTACTTCCCATTTCACCAAATAATATAAAAGGATATACAACCAATTTATATCCATATGGATTGATAATGCAAGCCAAAGAACATATTATTCCACATAATAAAATATTTTTTGGTAATCGTTTATCTTGAATAAATTCACCTATGAAGTAAGAAAATACAATTATTGGTCCAAAAACGAAAAGACCGTGTATATTAACCCATAAAACCTGTAAAACAGGTAGGATATAAAGATACTTATTTTCTTTAGTTTCCGAGTAATTTTGTATATTAAAAATAAATAATAACGAAAACAAATATGATAAAATCTCCGGTCTATAATTAAACCGTATATTACTAATAAAGAGGGTAATTAAAATACATACAACTGATATATAAAAATTTGATTTATTGCTAATTTTGAATAATAAATAAAAAGTAAATAAAACTATTGTTGTCTGAAACAAAAATAGTCCGAATGCACCACCCATAAAATTGTAAAAAGCATAAAGAATAATTTGATATAACCAGTGGGAATCTATATATAAATTGCTGGATGCTGTATATGAAAAAGGATCTAATTTAGGGATACTAAGATTTTCCAAAATGTATTTACCTATACGAAGATGAAACCATATATCATACTCGCGGATTTTGACAATTAGAAATAGCAGAATCATTATACCCAACGAAATCCATATAAAACTTTTCAATTTTTTATTAATTAATTCCATTTTTTCTCCCGATATTGTCATACCCGCGAAAGCGG
>DMMW01000014.1:0-6366 GCA_003452965.1 Elusimicrobiota bacterium | reverse complement strand
CCCGCGAAAGCGGGTATCCAGACGGAATTCTATAGATTCCCGATTAAGCCGTTGGGAATGACTGCTTTATGTTTTATTTTCATTTTCATTTCATTTTTCCTTTGACCTTACACTTTTCTATTTCTATTAACAACTCTTTTGCACGTTCATATTTCGGGTCAATACTTAGAACATTTTGCATAATATTAAAAGATTCCTCGTATTTCTGTGTTAAAAAATATATATAACCAATATTAAAATAAATATCGGCAGATTGTGGCTTGATTTTTTTTGCTCTTTTTAAATTTTTCATTGCCTTATCATACATACCTTTCTGCCCGTATAAAATTCCAAGCGAGTTATAAGGAATAAAATCATCAGGATTTATATTAACTGATTTTTCATAATATTTTATAGCTTTATCTAAATTCCCAATTCCATCGTAAATTTCACCTATATTTGTATAAGCAGATGCTGATAACGGATCTATTTCAATCACTTTATTGAAATACTCTACCGCCTTTTTGTAGTTTCCTTTTAATTTATACATAAGTCCTATAGTCATAAATGGTGCCTTGTGATATGTATATTTTTTTGATTTTAAAACTTCTTCAAATAGCCCTGTTGCTTTTTTATAATCACCTATTGCATAATATACAGTCGCTGCGAGATTTTTAGTATCCATCTCATCAGGGTTAAGTTCAATTGAATAATTTAAATATTTCAATGCTTTTTGAAAGTCGCCGATATTATAATAAAACATCCCCATATTCATATTAGCACCGGAACTATAGGGATGCTGTTCTAACACTTTGTTATTGAAAATAAATTTGTTATGCCAATCTCGGTTACGATTAACAATTGCAAAATAATAACAAAAAACAATCAAAACAGCAACTGGTAAGGCATATTTAATGTTTATACTTTTTATTATTAACGCCGATATTACACAAAAACCTATAACAGAAAGATATAAATATCTTTCTGCAACAATATTCTGCATCGGCATAATATTTGACACTGGTAAAAAAGTCAAAGGTATCCACATAATCCAGAAAAAAGTGATTTTCGATGCTTTATAAAAATATACTGATATTAAAACAAATATTGAAACAGCCAATAATCCGATACCTATCTGTATATCCATAAAAGTTCTTGGAATTTGCATCTTATATTCCACACTTAAATCAACAGGAAATATCAGCATTTTCAAGTATATCGGAACCGCCTTTAAAATTGTCCAAATATTTATAATAAAACTATCACCGGGATATTTTAGATTGTACTCCAAAGAATTTCTGAATATAAAAAATCTAATAAATAAATAAAATAACGTAACCATAACAAAAGGCAAATATTTGCGAATATTCAATCTTTGTCCAATAACAAAATCATATAAAATTATCACTACAGGCAGCATAACTGCATTTTCCTTTGAAAAAACAGCTATAAAATAATATATGACAGAAAAAAAATAAAGATTCTTCGCCGCTGGCTCAGAATGACATCTTTCTTTGCCGTCACCCTGCCTGTCCGCCAACGTTTCCCTGTCCGCCCCCACCACTGAACCGTTGGTGGGCAAGAAAGAATTAGTGGCGGAAGTGGCGGAAGTGACAGAAAGGAGTAAAGAATCTCGTTTTTCAAAATTAGAAACATTTCCTCTTGATTTTATATAAAAATAAAATGCTAACAAGAAAAATATGGTTGATAACTGGGTTTCATTGAAAGACACCATATTAACAACTTCATTATTAATCGGATGTATTGCAAAAAACAAACTGCTCAGAAAAGCGATAATATAATCCTTCAGAATAAAAGAAACAATAATGAATAGTAAAACAGCATTTATTATATGCAAAAAAATATTAGACAGACGATGCCCCACAGGATTAATACCCCATATCTTATAATTCAAAATATGAATTAAAAACGGTAATGGTCGGTATGTCAAATCCTGTGTATATTTAAAATATTTTTTAGGTGAAAAAAACACCTTTGTATTCTCCCACTTTTTAATAAAATTGCTGTTTTCAATAAAATATACATCATCCCACATAAAAGGATTTTTTAATGTATTTGAATAAGGAATAATACCTAACATAATAATAAATATAATATACAAATATTTCATTTAAAGTGACTCCTATTTAAATAATTGACCTGTTTAGAAATATAAAATAATACCAAGGGCGCTACATGGATTAATAACCTTTCCAATGAAGAATCTATTAGTGCCGATACATTTTCCCATGGCGTTATAATATAAATAAAATAATACAATGATAAATGACAGATAATAAACAATAAAAGAAAAATTGCTGTATTTTTAAATATACTTTTAATATTAATAAAAATAGTTATCACTAACAATATCCACATTATATTCCATTTACTGACATTAATAAATTCTTGTATAAATCTTACAAATACTATATTAACTCTATCTAAATTATTTATAATACCTAATATATTAAAATGTGCCAAATAATTCTCAGTAAGAATAGAAATACGTTGCCTAAATATCATCCACGGTAAAATTAACAAAACAGATATTAGCACATAAATTAAGGACTGCTTAATCCTTTCATTTTTATAATTAAAAATATTAAATATCAATAAAACTAATATATTTATCACTAAAAGCCCTAATCCTTCGTTCTTGGTAAAAACCATAAATGACGAAAATAAAGCAGCCAAGAGAATATACTTCAATTTCCCTTCCTTTATCCATACATAAAGATAAACAACAGACAGAAAATAAAAAAGTGTTAACGGAACATCTGCATACCCGGAGGATGTCTCTATAATAAACGGAATAAGTGTACTTAAAAAACTTGCAAAAACCAGAGAATGTATTCTTGAAAAATATCTTCTCTGTGCAAAATATAACGTTAATAAAATACAAACAAAAAAAATCGGAAATATTATCTTAACCAGTCTATCGTCAATATAACCCAATATAGAATATAAATATACTTGAACAAAAGGTACGAGCAACGGATAATCAAGATGAGAAAAACTTTTTGAAGGCTCAAAAAAATAATTTGAATGTTTTATTGTTTCGTTAAACAATATTTTTGCTTTCAAACTCCAAATCGCTATTGCATCCCAGTTTGATATAGGAATCGCCATTGAATCAACAAAAACCAATATTACATTAAACAAAATAACAGCCGTCAAAACAATTTCAATTAAACTTAGATTAAAAACTTTAGTTAACGTCGTTCTGAACCCAAATTGTTGAGTAAAAAATCCATTATTATATTTTAAATTTAATATAAACAATAAAATCAAATTAAATGCAACAAGCAATAAAATATTAAAAAAAACCATCTTAAAACCCAGCCACGACAAAAAAAACATCTCTATTGATAAAAATCCCGCACCTAATGCAAATGAAATTACAAATAATTCTATAAAACACTTAGCGTCTTGACCTAAAATCAATACCGCCAACAAATATCCTATAACGAAAATAACCAAAATAGCTAACACACTCATAAATAAAGGGGACAGCGACCTTTAATTTTCATACTATACGCTAATTCCTATAATTTTAACTTCTTTATCATAAAATTATCTTTTTCTCTATCATATCGTATTAAATATGAAATATTGTTTTTCTCCAAAAATTCTTTATCCAGATTTAAAGATATACTCTTAGTTACCAAACCATCTACGCTTTTATCGGGTGCATTAATTAGAACCCTACGCGGATAAAGATAATAAGTACTGTAATAATAATCAAAAAAATTATTTGTAATAAGAAAAACTGTTGCATCTTCCGGTATCTCTTTTTTACATTCTTGAATAAATTTATAAAATTCCCCGTATATCACTAATCTAATCTGCTCGTCGGATAAATTCCTGGTTTGCATAACAGCATCTTTAACAATTTTCATATGTGCAAACAAACCTTTACCTGCAATAAAAAACCATATTATAATTAGGATATAAGAAATTCCCTTAATGATATTTTTATAATTTGGCATCATTTTCACGATTCTTTCTGTTCTTTTCCTATGCAGTCACTCGTCTTGCTTTCTCTAAAAAACATCCATATAAGATATACAAAAACTATCAATCCCGTAATTATGCTTATTACAAAACCTATCTTAAAATAATCGGAATCATAATAAAATCTTATAGTATTATTGCCTTTATTGAGTGCAACTGCACGCATTAAATAATTAGCTTTAAAAATATTTTTTCTTTCACCATTAACTTCAGCCTTCCAACCCGGATAATATGCATCATTCAAAACGAGGAATCCGTCGTTTGAAAGAGTTGCATTAATAATAACTTCGTTGTCCGAATACTTTACAATATCAACATTAGAACCATTAATATCCGAATAACCATGGTCCATATCTTTTTCTAAAACTACTTCATTTAACGGATTAAAATCTTTATTTGAAATAATATCAAGAATTGATTTTTCATCTTTAACAATTTTTGTTTTAGGAACTAAATACGCTTTTGGCAACAACAACTTATTATTATAAATTTTTATTTTATCAAAATTCTTGCTAAATAACAATTCCGACTCTATACTTAAAAGATTACTCTTAATCGTCCATAGTGATAAAAAATATTTAACATTATACATCCCGTATAATTTAATTACCTCAGGATTAACGATTGCCTTGGCACCTGGAAAATTAGGTGTCAATTCATACTTACTACTTATAAATTTTTCAAATTCAAAAAACCTTTTTGTTAAAAGACCGGCATAGATATTACTGCTTTCAATATCCCATATTAAATTTATATTTGATTGTAATAACTCTCGGTGTGCAAGTAATAACCTACCTTCTTTTTTATATGTTGTATCCAGCATATTTGCAACAATATAGCTATAGTCGGTTTTAAAAGAGCATATTCTGCTAAAATCCTTATCTTTTTTTAAAAATTTTACACTTTCAGGCTGCTTAATCCAAGCACTGTAATCCGTTGTCCTCAACTGTTTCCAACCAAAACTGAACAAATCTAAAACAACTAAAAATAAAATAATCAAATACAAATATTTCCTTCTGTTTAGCAAATCAATTTTTTTTAAATAATCAATACCATAACCCGATAATATTGCCAGACAAAATATAATAATTAACGATAATCTATGCGGAAATCTGAAAAAACCGAAACCCGGCAAAATATATCCAAAAATATTATAAACCGGTTTTATTAATAGTAATAAAAACATGAATATACAAACAGAAACAAAATACTTTACATGATTATCCTTAAATCTCTTTAAAATGCCAAAAAGAGCAAATAACAGAGGCAAAATACCGATATAGATACACCCTTCCCAGAAAATAAAATCATTTCTTAAAATAACCTCTTTTACTGGATTACCATAATAATAAGGTAAAATAAAAGTAATCAAATCTTTGAATTTATATTGCCATTTAATTAAATCACCGTATGAAGACAACTTGTATAATTCAAAAGTAGGCAACCACTGAACGGCACTTAAACCTACCATAACTATAATAATTACAAATAAAAAACCGATTAAAGGTCGCTGTCCCCTTTTATATAGGAAATATGAAAGTGAAAAAATAAACGAATAATAGAATATTTGAGGATACCCATATAAAATTTGTATTCCAAACACAATACCGATTAAAATACAATATATTACTTTATTTGTATCTATTAATAATTTTACTAACAAAATCAAGGCGGGCAACCAACAAGCAATATTTATAATATGTATCTGTCTAATATGACCTACAAAAAAACTTGAAAAAGAAAATGATATTGAACTAACCAATGAAGCAACCGCTGATAATCCGATATTACGGGCATAAAGATAGGTAAAAACAGAAGCAATAAGAAACGATAGTATTATACTCCAATTAAATGCTATCAGTTTCGGCAGGATTGAAAATAGAATTAAATTTATCGGATTGAAAAAACCGCCCTCGCCATCAGCATGTATAGGAAACCCATATCCGATAGAAGAACACCATACAGGTAATGTCTTCTGCATCAGGGATTGAGATAAAAAATGCTTAAATGAATATCCCATATCCAGAATATCAGAACCTGTCAAATCCGCCATATTGAATATTGTATTAAAAAATATTATTTTATAAAAAAAGACAACAACTAATAGAGTTAGTATTGTAACCGGTAGGAATCTTTTAAACTTAGATATGTTCATTTTAACTTTCTGCTTTTTATTAACACTATTGACATCTACAATCCGAACACTCGGGCAAGCCCTCCACTGAAACGTTGGCGGGCGGGCAAGATTGACAACTACAAATCAACTACGCCGAACAAGTTCGGCAACTAAACATCATTTTCATTATTTTTCTGTAATTGCCGAGTTTACTCGGCGTTTCTTTTAAACCCCCTCCCCCACCAGAGGCACAT
>DMMW01000079.1 GCA_003452965.1 Elusimicrobiota bacterium | reverse complement strand
TAATTATCTTTTCCATAAATCCCTCATAAATCAGAGGTTAGTGGTTAGAGAATGGAGATTAGTTATTTGTTTTTACTAGTCTCATTCCGTTTACCTACCTATTCCCTATACGCTAACCTCTATACGCTATCTTATTTGTTAAATAAGCCCTTTAGCAGTTTTTCTCCTTCTTTTATCAATACCCGTTGTGCCTCTTTCTTAGCAGCAGTCTTTGCAATCTTATTCCAATCCAGATTAACCTTTGGATCTTCAAAAGAGCCTTTAACATAAAATGGAACAGTAACCCTACCTTCGTTATCCGCTGTATATTTTGCAAGTGAACCGCCTGAATATTCCTGTGTGAATTTAATATCTCCTTTAATGTCCTGTGTTTGATTAACCAGATTCACATTCCCGGACAAATATGCATCCAACTTGTCGCCATTAATTGTTTTTGTATCGGTAAGATTCATACTTCCATTAATAATATTAAATCCTCCGTTAACTAATCCGAAACTTGTTTCCTTCAATTGCGGCATGCCTGCTGCAGCCGCCAAACGGTCAAGTATTTTAACATTATTTATCTTCATATTTTTAACAGAAAGCGAACCATTACCGTTTAATCCCGTCATATTGCTTCCTGTTCCTGAAATCCTTACTTTACCTTCCGCAGTACCCCAAACCTGCGCCTTAAAATCTTTGCCGGTTTCTAAAAGCAACTCGTGAATATCATAATTTTTCACATCTGTTGCAAAATCGAATTTTAATCTGCTTGGCTCCAAATCCGTCAAATCCGCAAAAATACTTCCCGAGATATTACCGTTACACATCTTCATAGAAAATGGTTTTATATTAAGCATCGCATTTTTCAAATCGACCTTTGTGGAACAATCTGAAATAATAAATTTTTCAAAAACAAACTTTTTAAGTTTTAAATCGCCGGATAAAAAAATATCTTTCGGGACTCCCGATTTTGCCGTTGATTTTGATTGTCCGGGTTGAGAACCAACAGCCGACTGGGTTTGCTGTGGAGCAGAAACCGTTTGTACCGGTTTTGCTTCGGTAACGTTTTCCTTACTCTTAACCGGAGTTTTCGCTTGTTGTTTCGGTTGCTCAGGCATTTTAATATCTATAGTATCCCCATCAACATTGAAAGTTATATTCATTTTTTTAGAATCTGTAATATTAACCGAATAACCGACTTCGGTTCCGCTAATCTTTGCCGTCATATTCTTTTGCACAGATTGAAAATCTTGTAGTTTCGCCTTACCTGTAACCGCAATCGTTTTCAAATCACCCGAAATTATTGTTTCATCTTCAATAAACCCGGAAATACCGAAATCCTTCGCCATCGGAACAATCGGTGATATAGCCTTCAAATTAAATTTATCCAACACTATTTTCAAATCAAACAAAATCCTATTTTTTGAAATTCCACTAACCTTCCCTTGTAACGATGTTTTAATCGTATTCAAAACCGCTGAAATATTATTAATTTTTAAAACATCATTATTCTCAAAAACTAAATCTGCGGTCAAAAGTGTCTCCATATCTTTAGGCTTTGAAAATAAGTCTTCAAATTTGGTTTCCACACCTTTCGCATCCACACTTCCTTTAACCTGTATCTTATTCATATTGCCGGAAACATTGACATCTATCTTCGGCTCGCCAGAAATAGAAAACCCTTTCGGAAACGGCGCTATCTTTTCAGCTAACTTTACAAATTTTTCAACAAAAAGTTTTTCATCTTTAACATTTACATTAAAATCAAGCGTCTCAGGTTTCATAAACTTTTTTACATCACCAGAAACCTTCAAACCGGCACCGTCAACAGTAACCATCGCCTGATTTATCTTTAAACTTTGTTGCGCTAAATTCACAATCCCGCCAAACGAAAATGATCCTTCCATATTTTTAAACACTGCGTCAACCGACAAATCTACCGAAAACGAAGTTACCAACGAAATCCCACTTAAGTTTACATTGATATTTTTTAACTCGGCAGACATTGCCTGCGGCGACTTATCAACAAACTTCACATTGCCGTCCGTCAGAGCGAATCTTGACACAATAAAGCCTATCGGCATCGTTTCTGCAACTGAAACCGGTTTCTTTTTCTGCTGTTCCGCCGTTTTCTTAACCGGTTCTGTTGAAGCCGTCGGAATCAAATCGCTGAAATTAAAGCTATTATCCTTATTTCTAATTATACTTATCCGCGGCGACTTCAATGTAATTTTACTTATAGAAATCTGCTTTCTTAAAATTGCAAACAAGTCCGGCATAATCAAAAACTGTTTTGATTCAACAAAAACACCTTCCTTAAATGAAGGTCTTTCCGAAATCTTTAAGTCACCTACTTCAAGCCCTCTGAATCCTATTGAAACCTTTTTAATTTCAATCTCGCGATGCAGGAATTCCGACATCTTTGTAATCAAAATACCTTTTAATTTTTCGGGCGGATACGCAATTCTGAGTGCGACTATTAAGCCGATAAAAAGAACGATAAAACTTATAAAAAAAACCAACAAAAACTTCTTAAATTTTTTCATCTTTCAATCCCTCACCAACAACATCTCCTATTTTTCATAGTTACGGGTATCTCTTCAGCGAAATGCAACGGAGGCGGAAGGATTCGAACCCTCGATGGGCTGACGCCCATACTGGTTTTCAAGACCAGCGCCATCAACCACTCGGCCACGCCTCCATTTTTACGATATTTCACATCCTTTTTCTACATTTGTTTTTCTGCCACTACGGCTTTGGCGGACCCGCCTACGAATCAGTGGCGGACAAGCAACCTTTATTCGCCTAAGGCGAAACTCGGCCACGCCTCCCCGCTCATTTCATGTGCGAGGACTCGCCCCTACGGGGCGGGGCACCACTCACATTAGTATAAATTTAAACATTTAGTTTTTTATTATTATTTTATTATAACAAGGTTGGCTAAAAAAATCAAGGTTATTTTTTCAAATTCCCTGCTGAAAACCTAAAAAAATAACCCCGCTTTAGCGGGACACCACTACCTTCTTCGTCTCTATCCATTCGTTTATATCTTTAATATCAAACTTCGTTAATCAACCGCACTTTACAAAAGGAATCTTCCGCATATAGACCCAATCATACAGGGTACTTTTTTTTATTCCCAAATACTCTGCTGTTTCAGTCATATTCAAAAATCTCTTTTCCATTTTTATATCGAGCCGAATAAGAACTCGGTTATATCCTTTAATTTGCAGATTTTTCTTACCTCTACCTGACAGATATTACCGTTTAGAATTTCAATATATACCTCGCCGAAAAAACTGCCTTCCCTGATTTTTCTGATATATCTCATACAAACACCCACTGGGATGATTTCTCCGTTTTTTCTTTCTGCTATAGGAAAAAATTTTTCTATTTTTTCAAAACAAACAATATCGCTGTTAAACAGTTTCAGATGAAACTCGCCTGTATAGTTAGTGCTGCAGACCTGCATTAACAAGTCCTCGAAATTCTTCATTTGATTTTTGTTTTATACTCTCATTGATGTTAACGCTACAATACCCGGTTGTCAAATTGCTATTTTCAATATTTTTAGCAAAAATCACTCACAGTTGACAAATTACCGTCTCAAAACCCCATTTTGTTTTGAAAAGTATAATTTTATGCTTGTACAAAAATATTTGACAAGATTTTTTCTTCAAACAGTTATTTCTCGTAAATTGAATATTTCGCATAATTAACCTGCTCCCGATTTTTCGGAATGTCCCTAATATATATAACCCCAAAAAACATCAAAGCGGTTCCCGATTTTCCTTATTTCAAAAAAGTTTTTCATATCCCAATTCTCTCGTTTTGTTAAAAAAAAAGACATAAGGTATACACACTTTTACATGTGCACACTTTATGTCTCGGGTATTCCCCGCAAACACGATATTACGCTAAAATTTCACAATGATCCGAACCACTGAACTAACTATATCAAATTATTTTTCTTTTGTCAAGTATTTTCAGTAAAACTTTCCAGCGTTATTATGTGCCTATTTTACTTTTCACCCAATCAAAAAATCTTGTTGTCAATTTAATAAGTGTTTCCGCTTCGTTTTCAAGGAAGTCCCTGTCTTCGTATTCTACTAAATTTTTCTTTGATAATATATTTGCAAGCGTTTTACTTTTTTGTTTAATATCCTGTATATTGGAAACAGTTGACAGTAAATCCGCTGCATCGCTGTGGTCGTCGCCCGAAGACCTCAATCCCAAGTGAAAGACTAATACAGCATCGCAAGCAGAAATTGCACAATGAATGGCATTAAGACCGACGGCATTCCATCGCTTTTCATTTTTTGCTTCCAACATTGTATAATAAAACTCTTCTGCTTTTTTCAAATATACAACATACTTGGTTCTCTCAATTTTTCGCGTTGTGATTCTTTTTGCAGTCATAACAATTCCGCCAGCGGTTTTCCTAATACCAATTTCCCTGTTCTGCTTATTTCTTTTATTATTGCCAATTTGCTTTTCTTTTTTAAGTCGGCTGCGGTCAGAATATACGGCTCAATCCTGCTGTTGAATAATTTCATAGTTTTGTCGTTTACCGTATTCATGATGCGTTCGATTTCTGCTCTATCGGAATCACGCTTTATAACTATCATAATATCGATGTCGCTTAGCGGTTTTTCTTTTCTTTTTGCTACACTGCCGAATAATACAACCGAGAAAATCTTTCCTTTAAGTTTCCTGTTTATTGTTTTGACCAATATTGTATTCAGTATTTTCGGAATTGATTTTTCTTTTTCAAATAATTCCGACAGAATATTTTTTACTATGTAATTGGAGTCGTTCAACCGATAAATATGGGTAACCCCGGTACTTTTCAACAGAAGGATCCTTTCAGAGTGCAAATCTTGTAATGCTTTATGGCAAGTTGCAGGACTTATATTTATTTCCTTCGCTATCTGTCTGCCGCTCCATTCCGCACGAGTATTAAATAAAAACCTGATAATTTTAATTTTTGTTTCCTGATTTAAAATCTTATCCAACGGTTCGTGAATCCTCATAAATTTGTCCTTCCTGTGTTTAATAATTAAAACATATGTTTAGAAATCTAAACATAGTATATAATAAATTTACTTTTTGTCAATGGATATTTTAAAAAAAACTGTCCATTCTGATAACCGGCAAGTTTAATTCACGATGCTGTTCCCTTCATCCTCTTCCTCATCCGGATACTGTTCGGGCGAGGAACCGATTTTTTGTAAAAGCAGCGGGTATTTTTTGTTTGAGGCGGCGGACGATTTTTCTTCACGGATAAGTTCAACTATAAACTTCCATTCGTCGCCGTAGTCAAACAAAAACAACAATTTTTTATCTTCAAAAAACGCTTCCTGTAATTTCGTTTTCTTTACGCCTTTGGTGGCGGGGTTACATTTCTCGCCCACATCTTTGAATAATTCGTATTGTCTTTCTGCGTGATACCAGTTGCTGACATTGTTAAAAAATCCAAAGCAATGGTCAAAGTCAAAATCAAAAGATTCAATGAGCGCTTCCGCAAAATTATAAAGCGTTTGCGTTTCCAACAGAGCAAGTTCCCGGAATACGGAAGAATCGCCGAACAGCGATACCTTAAAAACAAATATTTTCTCCCCGGCTGCCGCAGATTTCCTTTTCATATGTCGTTCCAACAATTCAGGAACAGTCCTGTTATCTTCCTCCCAAAATCATTTTTTCAAGTTTTCAGATTAGTTCTTCTAATTTTGTAACTACCTTATATTCTACATCCTCGAATTCTTTAAAGTGGGATTTTCCGCACTGTATTTTCAATTTTTCACTTCCCCGCAATTGGGTAACATCCTGTGTTGCTTTTGTCTCCGCAACAAAATATAATTTTTTCTCATTCTTGAATACCAGCGCCCAGTCCGGATTATAATTACCGATAGGTGTTTTTATCGTAAACCAATGTGGCAGTTTAAAATAAAATCCCACGTTTTCGTTCGACTCGCAGTCCTTTGCAAACTGCAGCTCTCTTTCAGACATTGAACTAATCTCTATATAATTTGTTAATGTTTTCTCCTGTTTTGTGACTTTATAAAGATTATTAAGATAGGTCACAATTTCATTTTCTTCAAATAGCATCATTGTATATTCTTGCCCGCCGATTTTTTCATATTTTATACCATTAACCATAAAATCATTAAGAACATTTTTTATCTCTACAACAACCATATCCAAAAACAATTGAGGATTTTTGAATACATCATTCAAACGTTCAGATTTTTTCAAAATCCTTAAAATTGTTGATCGTGTTAATTCAGTCTTACTTTGAATATAACTTAATATATCAGGAATTCCGTTTATCAAACAATCAGCATTATAAATACCTATACCAATCTGATGCCCGTCGATTCCCTCTTTAACCATATCCAAACCCGTTTTTACAGATTTGATAACCGGCTTTTTTACTTCAGACATATTTTTTATAGCGATTGAGGCGGTTTTTATCAGTTCTTCTGTATTATAATTTACTCTGTATGTCGTCTTATATTTTATTTTATTCCACAATTCAATAAAATTCGGGTCCAATGAATAATTCTTTTTTAGTTTAATTTTTACACGATCATTTTTATTTTTAACTCTACCTGTAAACTCAACACCGCAGTCGTCCTCAATTTCTTTCTGCAACTTGCCGGCAAATTCTTCATAACTCTCGTTTGCTATAACCGTCAATTTATTTATGTTTTTGTCAAACACCCTGTCTCCTGTCTGATTCACTGAAAGCCGTAAACCCCTGCCGATTTCCTGCCGTTTTTTCAATTCCGATTTGGTTTCATTCAGGGTGCATATTTGAAAAACATTCGGGTTATCCCAGCCCTCTCTTAACGCCGAATGGCTGAAAATAAATCTCAGCGGATTATTTATATCTAAAAGTTTTTCCTTATCCTTCATAATCAACTGGTAAGTGTCGTCATCTGCCTGGGTTTCGCGTCTCTCTGAGGAATCCTTTAAAATACCTTTTTTATCTTGCGCGAAATAACCGTTGTGAACCTGTTCGGTTTTGAAAGGTATAACTCCTTTATAAGCGGGCTTTGAAGAAAACTCAGCATATATTTGTTCAAACCACTCAGCAAATTTGCCTTTCACTGCATTTCCGGATTCGTCATAATGCCTGTAATTTGCAACCCTATCAATGAAAAACAGCGTTAAAACTTTTATTTCTTTTTCTTTAAGGTTTTTCTCTTTATTGAAATGCTCTTCAACGGTCTTACGTATTTGCACCTTCATTATGTCATCCTGCAAACCGCCTCTTGTTTCACCTTTATTTATCCTGTCGCCATTTGAAAGTTCAATATATCCCTCTCCGACATCAATATTATTAATAATAAACCCGTCTTTATACCTGTCCGATTTATTTGATAGTTCAAAAATGTCATCACCTACTTTCGCAGAAACGGATTTTCTTACGATGCCTTTTTCAGTATCTACGATATCAATTTTCAATTTAACATTGGTTTTTGTTTTTGTTGACTTTAGATTTTCAAGTTGAATAAAAGAACGATTAAAATCATTTTCCGCGTACACGGAATCAACCTCTATCTGCTTGACAAGCCCCATATCATATGCTTTTACAGGATTCAATTGGTAAACAAGATTATATGGATTCGTATGCGTCGCGGAATATCGCAAAGTACATAGCGGATTAAGATTTGCAACAGCATTTTTTCTTATTTCCGTCTCCATATTCTGCGGTTCGTCAACAATAACAATTGGTTTTGTTGATTGAATAAATTCTATAGGTTTCTTGCCGGTAAGTTTATCGTTTTCTTTATTAATAACATTTATATCCTTAGCAAACGAATCAATATTTATTACCAGTATCTGGATTGCATTGCTTAAAGCAAAACCTCGCAAATTGGACACCTTTGAAGAATCATAAACCTGATACGTTGCCGGTGTTTTGTCATAAAGATTTTGGAAGTGCTCAAAAGTAATTTCAAGATTTTTTAACACGCCTTCCCGGATTGCGACACTGGGAACGACTATAATAAACTTTTTAAAGCCGTATTTCTTATGCAATTCGTAAATTGTTCGCAGATAAACATAGGTCTTTCCTGTTCCTGTTTCCATTTCTACTGAAAAATTCAATCCTGCCAGTGACGCAGAAACCGGTATTTCGTTTTTCTTTTGAATGCTATTTAGATTTTCCAATATCTGCTCTTCCGACAAAACAAGATTGTTGCCTACGCCATTCTCGTTGAATTGCAAACTACCGGAGTTCTGTGAAAGCGAAAACTCATAGTCGCTCTTGCTCAACGGCTGACCTTCAAAAATATCAACTATGGATTTTATCGCATCTATTTGGAACTGCTGGTTTGGATCAAAATGTAGTTTCATAAATCAATTACTAATAATAATTAAGTTATACTTTAATCTCCCAGTGACCGCCTTTATCGGGACCTTTACGCTTGATAACTCCTTCTTTTTTCATTTTTTTAATATTCCACTCAACCCCTCTTCTTGTTAGTCCGGTTTTAACCATAAGTTCTTTCTGTGTAATTGTCGGATTATCTTTTATTAAGGTTAATATTTTCTCCACAGCTTTCTCCACAGTTTTCTCCACAGCTTTCTCCACAGCTTTCTCTGTTTGTGCTTTTACCGGAATTCTTTTTTCATCTCCAAAATATTACTATAAAACAGTGTCCCCATTATTGCATTATCCTTGCCATTTCTAATCCCGGGCAGAATTAATTAGGTGTGACCCCTTTAAAGGTTTCAATCATAAGGGGGGTGGCAATTTGCCCCCACCCTTTAGACAGTTCAGGATCGCGGCGACGCATATCTTTTAAGTATCCATTTGGCTGGGCAGAATCTGTCAATGCAGATACCACATCAACTATAACAAACCACCATTCATTTTTGTGAAGAGTTTTTCTAATTTTTCTGCCTTTAAACAACGCGATTTTTGTAGTTGTCATATTTCCTCCGATGTTTTATATATCTCATTGAAACTGATTCTGACGGTTCTGTCCTGCCCCCGTTTTAGCGGGTTCAACCTACCTGCCGTGACAGTGACTGACTCTTTTTCGCCTATATTGCCATTTCTAATCCCGGGCAGAATTAATTAGGTGTGACCCCTTTAATTCCCGCTCCAAATCGTTTTTACAGGATTCAAGAATAACAACATTCTTTGCCCAGCTAATTTCTTGCACCACTGGTGCAAGTTTTAAATTATTTACATAGTTTAAATAAAACTTACGCATACGCCATATATTATCTTTAGAAAATCCTTGTATACCAGGAAATTCCTTTTGCAAATCTTCTGCAAGTTTTTCTACCACACTTTTACCCCATCCAAACAGTTTTTGTTTTTCAATTACACCCCTGCCTATATCCCAGTAAAGAGAAATAAGTTCTTTGTTTACTGCTTTCAAGGCATCATACTGTGACCTGTAAATCCGTTCTTTTATTTCTCTTAGAAATTTACCATACTTATTGTCATTTTTAATAATATTCATTTTTTATCACCTCAGAATTCTTAATTCTGCTGATTTGGTTCAACCTACCTGCCGTGACAGTGACTGACTCTTTTTCGCCTATATTGCCATTTCTAATCCGGGCAGAATTAATTAGGTGTGACCCCTTTAATTCATAAATCAATTTACTTCTAATTTACTTCTAAAATACTAATAATTTACTAATAAATATTAAGTTAAAACCCATTTAGATTTCTTAAATGAGCCGATATTTTTTTGTCTTTATTTGCAATGTCGTCTATTAAATTATGTCTTAATCTCCCAGTGACCGCCTTTATCGGGACCTTTACGCTTGATAACTCCTTCTTTTTTCATTTTTTTAATATTCCACTCAACCCCTCTTCTTGTTAGTCCAGTTTTAACCATAAGTTCTTTCTGTGTAATTGTCGGATTATCTTTTATTAAGGTTAATATTTTCTCCACAGTTTTCTCCACAGCTTTCTCTGTTTGTGCTTTTACCGGAATTCTTTTTTCATCTCCAAAATATTACTATAAAACAGTAGTTTTTTCGTATTTTTTAATTGGGCGATGTCCCCATTATTGCATTATCCTTGCCATTTCTAATCCCGGGCAGAATTAATTAGGTGTGACCCCTTTAATTTAAAATACTAATAATTTACTAATAAAATACTAATAATTTACTAATAAATATTAAGTTAAAACCCATTTAGATTTCTTAAATGAGCCGATATTTTTAATTTTTTTGTCTTTATTTGCCATTTCATTAATTAAATTACTTATTTTTGTTCTTTTCTGCTTTTCATCTAAAATATCGGATAACTTATTGAATATTAATTTATTTACATCTTTTCTACTAGCTGAACCAAATTTATTTATAAATTCTATCACCATTTTTTTATAGTGTTCCTTATCAAAAGCACGATTCTTTATATATGTTGCTCTTTCTCCCGTAATCGCAGCAATTTTTTGGGTAACAAAAATTTTAGGATACCTGCCTTCAAGTAAACCCTGCTTTTTCAATATTTTAAATTCTGCTATTATTAATTTCTCTCCTTTTTGAACTTTGTCCAAAAGTATTATTGTTTTCAAATCCAATTCTGTATTTTTCATTAACAATCGTGTATAATTTTCATCTAACACTTTCCCATATATCTTTACTGTAACTTCCTCGTTTATATCTAATTTATATGTCGGCAAAGGAAAATATCTTTCTCGCTGCTTTATAAACATTTTTCTTATACCGCCACCAACCGTATCGATCATATTCAAATTAACCATAGCAGTTGCGAGAAATTGATTCCTATAATATTTCGGTGGTGAATCCGTTTCAATAACCGACTCAATATTTCCCGGAATAAATTCTCCCGCATTTGTAAAAATAAGTTCTTCAGGTTTTTCAATAATAATAATCCGCGATCTTAACTCATAATCCTGATGAGCAATACAATTGTGTAATGCCTCACGAATCACATACGGTTCATATTGTGTTATTTCTATAGGGAACAAAGTGTTATCTGGCAGGTAACGGTATTTAAGATTTCTTATTTTATTGCGTACGGCATCTGTATTTAAAATAAACGGCGGCTCAAAATGTTCATAATCCTTTTCAACATTATGTTCATCTTTTAAAATCCAGCTTATTTTTGCAATACTTGGACCAATAAAATGCTCTGATTCGGGTTTTCCAAGTAAAATAATTGCTGTCCGTGTAATTTTACCTTCAATGGTAACTTTTGCTTTATTTAAAAAAGTAATATCATCCCAACTGGCAACATCAGAAGCCAAGTCTTTATTCTTTATTTTATATTCAGTTCGCGCTTTTAAAATAGCGTTAACATCCAAATCATTCAACGATGCCCCTTCGCATATTTCCACTGACCAATCACTTTTAAATTCATTCCTTATCTGTTCTATTTCTTGTATATTTAACGGTGAAAGTGAATTTCCATCCCTACCATAATAATGTCCTTCCCATGCAACCGGAATTCCTTTTGGTGCTGCCGGAACCTGAAACAGTAAAACTCTTTTTCCGGATATGTGCAACTCGTATATTCCAATGAATGTAATACGACTTGTTGTTTTTTCTGCAATTTCATGTTTTAAATTTTCTAATTCTGATTTACTGATTCTATAACTTGTCCCTACAATATTTCTTAATTTATCAGAAACACCAAAAATCAACCAGCCCTCTGACACATTTTCCAAGTTCGCTTCATTGCTTAAAGCCGAAAAATATTTACCCAATTTTCCAAAATCAAAATCTTTCTTTGCTTCTTTGAATTCCACCCATTCCGTTTCTATGTGCATTTTTTGTAGTTCTTCAAATTTCTTTTTTATCTGTTCTGTATTCATTTTTCATTACCTCAAAAACTTTTCTGTTGATTCAAAATGTAGTTTCATATTTTTATATTTTATCAATGGATTTCATAGACAAACTACTACCCCACAAATCTTTTCTCATTGCTATAGCAACTTTTCTAAAACTTTCGTTGGAAGGAGTATCAATAAATTTACCCATTGAGATAAGGACTTCTTCTGAAGCAAAAAGTATCATGTTATTCCATTCCATAATTATCTCGTCTTTTAAATCTTTAATATTCTGAATGTATTCTCTTCCGTGTTTGTGTAACATTGACTTATTTTTTTCGAAATCCAACATAGAAAGCATAAGCATGATAATACATTTATAGCGGGTTTCTTTGAACTCTTGTTTATGCAATAATGCGGAGTTTTTCCGTTCCCATAAAATACGAAAATAATTACCTAATAATCCACCCAGTCCCAATAATGCTAATACACTTATAATATTTTCAAATGTCATAATACTCCTATATCGTCTTGAAGTCTATGCCGGCGTCTTTGAGTTGTAGGGCGGTATTGGTTTTTAATTGGTCGTTACCGGAAAAAAGCGAATCAAGACAAATGAACTTCTTTGGCTTCAGTGTTATTATCTCTTTTATTGCCTTTTCGCTTATCTTTGAAAGTGCCACAATTATCTCATTGTCAGCGACGAAAAACACATCGCAACCGTCTATTTTCTTTTCTTCTACTTTTGTGTTTAGGTCGTAGCCGGATTTGAGAAGTATTTCCCACATCATATTGGTTATTCGTGATTCGGGCTTTACTGGTTTTTCAAATGCGTCAAGCTGTTTCGGCAGGTCTTCTTCTTTTATGTCGCTTCGCCAGATTTTGAAGTTTGAGGGCTGGAGTTTAAATACTTTGAAACCGAGGTCAAGATTTAAGGTGTCATTCCCACGCAAGTGGGAATCCAGTCCTTTATTTTTAAAAAGATCATTTGGATTCCTGTTTTCACAGGAATGACCGTCTAATTTAAGACGAGATTGCTTCGTTTCACTCGCAATGACATCCTTTAACTTTATAATTACTCGGCGAATACGCTCTTTACAGATTTCAGCAATTGTTTTATAACCGGCTTTGAATGCTTCAGAATCTTCATCACATTTTTCTGGCATTTGAACACAAATAAACTTCCGATTTCCCCCATCTTCTTTATTTAAGTCCAAAACTGCATGAGCAGTAGTCCCAGAACCAGCAAAAAAATCAAGGATAATGTCTTCCTGCCTGGATCCGATTGTCGCTAAATGTTTAATTAATGCTATAGGTTTGGGAAAATCAAAGTATCTTGCTCGAAATAATTCTTCAACTTCTAAACTTGCTTCCTGATTTGTCCCGTATTCTATATTATAAAAATCATTTGAGATTTGCCCTTCGCTTTCATGCAAATATATTTTACCATAGGGTTGTTCATCTCCGCCTTGTGTCCAATAGATCTCATCGCTTTTTATCATATCATTCATTTTCACTTGTTTTACCATCCATGGTCCATATAGAATTTTACCTGAAGGTGTTTTAATCTCATATTTATGACGTCCTCTAGTTTTATCTAGTAATATCGCTCTTCTAAAATCACCATTTTTATCAGAATAGCGATATTCTTTTTTTGCTCTTTTAGTTAATTTCATTTTATATAAACCTGGCACATCATCATTTCTTTTAAAAATTAAAATATACTCTTTAACTTTTGCGAACTCACCAATGTTTGGTTGATTATCTGTTCTACGCCATGCAATTTGACTCACAAAATTCTCTTCGCCGAAGATTTCGTTCATTAGTAACCGCAGGTTGTGAACTTCGTTGTCGTCTATTGATACAAATATCACGCCGTCTTCACGCAATAGATTCCGTGCTAAAAACAGGCGCGGATACATCATTGAAAGCCAATTACTATGGAAGTGTCCGCTCTCTTTGTTGTTTTTTCTGAAAAGTCCTTCTTTTGTAAGCAGTCCTTCTTCGTCTTTATCGCCAATCCGTTTTAGATATTCGCCTTTTGATTCTTGAAATCTGTCGGGATAGATAAAACTATCGTTGCCGGTGTTATATGGCGGGTCAATATAAATCATCTTTATTTTGTTGTAGTATGCTTTTTGTAAAACCTTTAAAACTTCAAGGTTTTCACCTTCTATGAAAATGTTGCCGGTCTTGTCAAATTCAACCGATTCCTTTTCCGCAGGTACAAGCGTTGCCGTTGTTGTTTCCTGCAATACTTTAAATGCGTCCGTCTTACCCGCCCAGTTTAATACATATCTTTCGCCTTCGGTTACAACCACTTCACCGAGAGTAAGATGTAACTGATGCAAGTCAATTTTGCCCTCGGTAAATATCTCAGGTAATACTTCTTTCAGTTTCTCAATTTTTTCCTGCTTTATATCTTTTGATTTTCCATCCATTTTCATCTCCAATCCCCGTTTTCACGAGGACAAGTTTTGGTAATTATTTTTTTAATGTTTCAACTGTATGCCGAGTTTTTTGTATATGTCGTGTTTTATCTGGTTCATGATAGATTCCACGCCACTTAATGATTTTAAAAAATCGTCCGAGCCAGGTTTACTTGCTTCTTCCGGCTTTCTTTCCAGTAAGTCCAATATACCCTGCATCATTGCATCAGATTCCATCAGGTTTCTCATTAAATCCCGCGGAAGTTTAGCGGGGTCAATGTTCATTTTGTCAAGTTCGCGAATAAACTTAATGTTGGAAACCAACATATCAAGACATTTTTTTCTAAGTGTTAATAGTTCTGCTGATGTTTTTCGCTTGCCTTCTGTATGTTCGACAGTCAATGAATTCCATAAAGACAAATAGCACTCCAGAAATGTTTTGTATTCATCTTCATCGCGAAAAGCATTGTGTTCGGGTAGAACCACGTCCAGCAATTCTTTATATCCACCGATTTGCCCCGATTCTATTTTATCCCTGAATAGTGACTTTATTAAGAAAGGGTCGAGTGATAGACCCATTTCATGCAGGATTTTGTTAAATTCTCTGTCACCCGGATACTGATCTAATTTTACTTTTTTGCGACTCTTTTTTCCTCCGGAGAATTGTTTTTCTTTTCTTTCCTCTAATTTCCGCATCGTCTTCTGAAGCATATCTTCCCAGCAATTTTCAAATTCTTCATCGCTGATATTTAAAATACTTTTATTCTTTTTCATTTTAGTTATTATACGAGAAACAATATTTCAGCACTTTCCAATGTCCCCACCACAAGACATTGGCGGGCAAGCGTCTTTGTCGGGACCGATGTGGCGAAGATAACTATTATCTAATACTTTTCGCCAGGCGGGGCATCTGTTCAACCATATAAAGCGGGATAGAAAGTATTTTGTCAAAATAAGATAACTTGTCTTGTGAAAAACGGATCCCGAATTTTGATTTTTTTTCCTCAATAAACATTCTTAATGATTTAAGTTTACCTTCTTTGCCTGATTTCACTTCAACAGGCAGAATATCCGAATCGATATTAATGACATAATCAACTTCTGCCATGCTGCTTTTCTTTTCTCTTGCCCAAAAATAAAGGTTGCCCTGCTGGTGTTTATCGGAATATGCCACAAGTTCCTGCCCGATAAATTGTTCGGCAACGGCACCTGCATTTATCTTCATAAAATCTTGTTCAATGCTTAATTGTCCCTGTAAGCCGCACAAATTTTGCATCAACCCGATGTCAAGAAAATTCAATTTTAATTTCTGTTCGTCTATTTGAGACCCAATCGGCAGTCCGGATGCCTTCGTCAGATATATCGGTTTAACTATTCCGGCAAGCGACAGAAGGTTTAAAGCATTTTTTAAATCTCTCGAGCGGGTTTCGGGGTCAATGTTTGAAAATTTTATTCTTTGCCCTATCAAACGGGGCGCGGTATCAAAAACTTTCTGCAGGTATTTGTGCTGATAAATTTTGGCATATTTTCCGAAATCACTTCTATACGTCTGCAATATCCCCGTCTGGATTCTTTGGCAATTCGTCATGTCATTGCTTGATAAATATTCCTTAAGCACTGCAGGCATTCCCCCGACGATGAGATATATGCGAAGTAACTCAAGAAGTTTTTTATGAATAGTATCATCTATTGGAGCGGTTAATTTAACTTCTGAAAGATATTGACTCAAGTTCTGGTTGCCGGTGGCATCAAGATATTCCGAAAATGATAACGGCTCCAAATATAAAAAGTAAATTCTGCCGACAGGCATTTTAAAGTCGTCGCTGTTTAAGGCAAATTCAAGAAGTGAACCGGCGGATATAACGGCAAGTTTTGGCATTTTCTCTTTGAAATAGCGGAGAGACATTATTGCCTGCGGACATTCTTGTATTTCGTCAAAAAATAAAAGGGTATCGCTTTCTTCAATCTGCACTCCAAGTATCAGCCGGAGTTTGTTGATGATTTCAGATGGGTTAAGAGATTGGAAAACTTCCTTCAACTGCGGTTGAAATTCAAAATTAACCACGACAATATTTTGGAAATGGGTTTTTCCAAAATTTTCAACAAGATAACTTTTACCTACCTGCCTGGCGCCGCGTATTATTAACGGATACCGGTCTTCTTGCGATTTCCACAAAATCAGTTCTTTTTCGATGGCTCTACGCATTATTATCACCCCATGGCTACGGTTTGGCTAAATTACGGGGTTATTATAGCACTAATTTGGCTAATATACAATGTTATGCTGTAATTTTAAAAGATTTAATAAATTCTTCATTATTAGTTTTTTAGCCATTCTATTATTATATTGTACAAATTATCGGCAATAAGTCAAGTATTTTGCCGATAATTTGAATTATAGGAACATTACAGATGTCCTTTCTAAAATGCTTAGAAATTCCTCTTTATTTTTATGCAGCATTTTCAATAACCTACCATCTCTTGTTTATTTTTCCTTTTCTTGTTTTTGTGTTGTACAAAGTAGTTAAAGATGTGTTTTTTACGGTGTTCCGTAAAGCGACCAGCCGATTTTCACTTATCCCGTTTTTTTCTAAAACAAATCCGATTCTTTTTCTCCTTGAAACATTCGGATACTTTGAAGCATATTTTATAAGTTTTGATATGTCTATTTTATTTCTTGCCTGCTGAATTCCGGGGAATTCTAATTACTTTCTTTAAATCCTCAACTGTTGCCGGTCTGGGCGTTAATTCATCCATTGTTTTTTATTTCTTTTTGTCTTTCAACAATCCCTTTAATTATAAACTTTTCCCAATGTTCATTAGCTTCTTCATGGGTTTTATAATGGTAAATGCCTTTGGGAATATAAAGTTTTGATTTAAAAAATTTATTCGTAGAATCGCTAAACGCACAACCTCTTTTGAGGTTTTCAGCTGTTGCATGAAATGTTATTTCAGGTTCTTTATATTTACCCACTATTTTCTTCATAATTTAAATTATTATCTTAGGGCTTACTGAAAAATGCTAATAAAAACGAAATGACGACGGTAATTATATACAAATTTCTGCAAAAATATGATTAAAAATGCACGAATTTTACACAAAATCACCAAAAAACCTTGCACTTTTTGATACATATGAATTTTTCAGTAAGCCCTAGGGGATGCTGCCTGCCTGCCAAAGTTCCTTGGGAACGTAGGCATGGAGTTTTTCAGCAGACCCTATCTTAGATTTCTCGTCAATGTATCATTATGATACCGTTGAAAAACCTACTTCGTAGCGAGATTTCAAGATTTTGAGCGAAGCAAGGAAGCCGAGCCGAGCATATCATCCGACGGAGATATGTAAGGCGAGGATGACGAAGATGTAGCCAAAATATTGAAATCGCAGTAGAAAAGGGGTTTTTCAACAGTATCATTATATCTTTTTAAGGTAAGTTGTCAACATTTTTTACACTCGGATTTGTATATTTAGGACAGGAATAACGCCCGCCCAAGTCCTAATGAGAACTACGACACGAGGTTAGTAACATGTTCGGGGTCGTCTGAAGTAATAGGTATGACACAAACTATGATTTACATTTTCTGGTGACTGATTTTGTCAATACTTTGCCTTCATTATCACAAAGTCTCGCAACAAGTTTATGCTCTCCTTGAGGGTAATTCGTCCAATCAAACCACCAGAAACCTCCTGAGTGACGACATCTGTTCCAGTCACCGCCATCAATTGATATATCAACATTACCTTCACAATTGGTCCCAATTTTTATTGCATAATTCGGATGATTGATTTTTTCATTTTCTTCTGGATAACCGATAACCACATATTGATCTATCTTTAGCGGTTTAGTTGTATTACTTATAACAGGTTCTATTATCTTTCGTATTTTATTAAACATATATTTATCCTCATATTT
>DMMW01000005.1:17425-19573 GCA_003452965.1 Elusimicrobiota bacterium | reverse complement strand
CTAAGCAAGCAAATCTTTCAATTGATGAATATTCAAAACAAATAATCAAAGCGTGTTTTTTAGATGATAAAGATCCTGTGAGAAAATGGAAAGAGATTTATAAAAATTCTATGGAAATAAAAAAATGGATTAATTCGCTGAATATTGATACATTTAGGATTGAAAGTGCGTCAATGGATTTAGAAATAAAACTTGGTGATAAGAGAAGATTTCTTGGAGTGAGTGGGCATAATATTCCTAGTTTTGAGATTTTTACTTCACCGGATTATAGGTATACAAAAGGGATTTACTTTTCAAATTTGCCGTCATATAGAAGCGGAAACTATGTTGAGAATATAAGGATTGAATTTAAAAATGGAAAAGCTATTAAAGTTTCGGCTAAAAGAGGTGAAGAGTTTGTCAGAAAAATTTTAAATACGGATGAAGGAGCATGTAGAATCGGCGAGTTTTCTCTAACCGATATAAGATTTTCAAAGATAAACAGGTTTATGGCTGATACACTTTTTGATGAAAATCATGGCGGGAAATATGGTAATTGTCATATAGCGGTTGGCGATTCTTATACAGAAACGTATTCAGCAGATGTTTCAAAATTAAACGAGAAAGAAAAAGAAAATCTTGGTTTTAATAATTCAGCGATTCATTGGGATTTGGTTAATACAGAGAATAAAAAAGTTACAGCTAAATTAAGAAACGGGAACATAATTACAATTTACGAAAATGGCGTTTTTAAGAATTAAAAACGTTTAAGTAAAAATAAATATATGAAAAAAGTATATATTTTGACAGTAACCGCAGGTGCGGGACATTTGCGTGCTGCTGAAGCATTGAAAAAGGCATTTTTATTATTACGGCCAGAATGGGATGTAAAACTAATTAATGTTTTGGACTTTACTAATCCATGGTTTAAAAAAATCTATGCGAATTCATATCTTAACATTGTCAATCAGGTTCCAGAATTCTGGGGTTTGTTGTATGACAGGACAGATGATAAAAATATTGTTAAAAAAACATCAAAGATGCAATCTCTTTTTAATAAAATAAGTGCTATTCGTTTAATAGAATATATTAGAAAAAATCCACCTGATATTGCAATTTGCACCCACTTTTTACCTGCAGAGATTTTAGCAAGTCAAAAAACAAAACATAAAATCCGTTTTCCATGGGTATGTGTTGTTACCGATTATGAAGCACATATGTTTTGGATATACCCGAATGCAGATATTTATATAGCAGCAACCGAACATACTAAATTTCAGCTACGAAGGAACGGCATTTCAGAAAAAAAAATATTACCACTTGGAATCCCGATAGATCCTATATTTTCACAGAAAAAATCGAAAGAACTTCTATTTAAAAAATTTGAATTAAAAAGTGCATTAAGGATAGTATTAGTTATGAGCGGTGGTTTTGGGGCAGGACCTGTTGAAAATATAGTAGAACAACTTCAGATGGTGGATTTTCCAATCCAGATTATGGTAGTTACTGGTAGGAATAAACAACTTGAGGAGAAACTCAAAGTAAAGAAGAGGATAAAACCCACAAAAATATTTGGTTTTGTCGATAATATTGATGAACTTTTAACTGTAGCTGATTTGCTTGTTTCAAAAGCTGGCGGGTTGACAACATCTGAAGCATTAGCAAAAGGTGTGCCGATGGTTATTGTGAATCCTACACCGGGACAGGAAGAAAGAAACAGTGATTATATTTTAGAACATGGTGCTGGTATAAGGGTAAACAAAATTGATGATCTTGGATTTAGAGTTGAATCAGTACTTTGTGAAAAACAAAGATTAAATAAAATGAAATTAAATGCATTTAAAATCGGAAAACCATTATCTGCGATAACATCAGCTAAGGAAATCATTAAGAGGTTACTATGAGTAAATACAGGTGGATTTTGCTTGTTTTATTTGTTCTCATTTGGACTTGGGCGGCAATTAAACCAAAGTATCCACACGACTGGTTATTAGAAAATTATTTAGTTTTTGTTTTTGTGCCGGTAATTCTTTTAATAAGTCGTTATTTTAAACTTTCAGATTTATCTTATACATTACTTACATTGTTTTTTATTCTCCATGTAGTTGGTTCTCATTATACTTATGCAGAAGTCCCGTTTGGATATACCCTCCAAGAATTTATAGGAGC
>DMMW01000005.1:0-17159 GCA_003452965.1 Elusimicrobiota bacterium | reverse complement strand
CAAATGTGGATGAGGCGGCCGGTATCGCTTTTTTAGGGGCGCAAGGCGATATTTGGGATGCTCAGAAAGACATGCTTATGGCAGCTATCGGTGCATTTTTAGCAATGCTGATAATTGCATTAATAAATATAAAACACAATAATAATTTTGCTAAAGAAATAAAAGAAAGTTTTAAACCGGATGATAATGATGAAATACTCTGAGAAGTAAAATTAAAAAAAATGATTGAAAAAAGCAATGCTTGATTTGGAATATAATGGAGAATAGGAAACTAAAAAATGTTGAGTTTTTTATAGAGTATATAAAAAAGATTATTAATAAATACGGATTTGAAATAATAATTAGTATATTAGTTTCATTTCTGTTTTGGAGCCCGCTATTTAAATATCCTTTCAGATATTTATATGGTGATTTTGACTTGGCAATAACTTATCTTCTTGCGGGTAAAATATCATTTTTGTATTTTAAAGAATTGCCGCTATTCAGCTCATATATAGGCGGCGGTTTCCCGCTATGGGCGCATCCCCAAAATATGTTCGTCAGCGTTCCGCAGTTTTTTTCTTTGCTAATAAATAACCAATGGTTGGCAATTCGTGTTTCACTGGTCGTTTTATCAATAATCAGCATGTTGGGAATGTTTTCTCTTTTAAGACAACTCGAGATAAACAATTTTATATGCAGGTTATTTGGAGCGATAGTATATACCTTTTCCGGATATTTGATTTCGCATTTAAGTATCGGACATTTAACGTTCCATAATTTAGTATATATACCATGGCTTGCATCCGCATTTTTATGGTCGTATAAAAATGATAAATTCTCATATACGATACCTATACTGTTTGCAATAATGGTATATGCAGGACTGAATGTTACCGCAATATTTATTATTATGATAGCATTATCATTCCTTACTTTTTGCAAGATTAAAAAGTTTGTTCTTTATATAATTTTCGGAATATTATTATCATCGCCTAAATTTATGCTTTCATACCAACTACTATCATGGTTCCCGAGAAATCTTACAATGGGTTATGTATCAGAAAGATGGATTGGTACCATTCATACATTTATGACCTCGTTAATATGGCCCAATCAGAGCTGGATTAACAGTCCGTATAAATATATGCATACAGTTAAAGTTCACGATATTAATTGTTATTTTGGGGTAATAGTATTGGTTTTAGCTATAATTTCCATATTTAATATTAAAGAACATAAATTTCCAAAATTCAGTTTATCAATGTACATAATAATGGCGATTACTTTATTCATTTATCCCGGCAAGTTAAATCCATTTTGGTCGGTTTTATCAAAAAATTTAATATTAGGTTCTCTTCACATGCCATCATGGTTTATAGGTTTATTAATGTTGCCGATTGCTTATTTTTCAACATTAGGACTTTATAATATCAAGAATATTTTTAAGACAAATGTTAATTTAATTTTAATTGGTATTTGTTTATTCGTATTTTTGGATTATTTTAGGATAAATAAACCAAATTTAGATTATATACAAACCTTTTTTCCGTTTAACAATAAGGCATATTTTAACAAAAATAATTATTTTGAACATAGTAAAGGTCCTGATTGGAATCTTTTTAAAGATAATACATATTTTGAAAGCGATTTAATGTCTACATATATTCAAAATAACAAAGGTATATTGCAGTTTTATGACAGTATTTTAGGTTATGATGAATTTGGTTTTTTAAGACATTCTTTAGTTAAAAGCGGACCAATTGATTTGTATAATAAAAATTCAAACGTAAAGATAGAATGGATTTCACCTTCCAAAATATTTGTAGAAGTATTTAATACTAAGCGAAGTAACTTAGAAATACCGATAAATATAAACTATTTTCCCGGTTGGCAAATATCCAAAAAAACACGCGGTGTGACACTAAATAAAACATGGTTGCCGAAAAAATGGGGGCTTTTGACAGTTTATCTGGACGAGAACTTCCCTGTAGGAACAAAACAAAAAATAATATTAAATTATTTGCCCAAAATAAATTCATATAGCGAACTTGCTATTGAAGGAAAGCAAAATAAAACTATTCCGGTAACTGCGAAGGATTGGGTAAAAAGGGGAATGGAGTTGTATAATTCGTATGATTTTAATAATGCTAATATTGCATTTGATAATGCTATCAAGATAAATTCGAATTATATTCCTGCTTGGGAAGAAAAAGGCTGGACGATGAGTAAAGTAAAAAATACGGGTGAAACAGTAATCTGTTTTGACAGAGCATCAGTTTTACAAAAAAAATATGGCGAATTTAAAAATATTAATACAACAAACAAAGATGCAAAAGATTATTTTATTAAAGCAGCATCTTTTTTTGTAGAAAATAAATTTAAGGAAGCGATTACAGATTACAATAAAGCGATAAAACTGGATAATAATTATATTAAAGCGTATTATTATCGTGCGGAATCTTATAAATCAACTAAGAATTTTACTAATGCAATTGCGGATATTAATACGATTATCTCATTCAACTCTGGCAATGCTGTTGCATATTATGCGAGAGGTAATGTTTATAAGTCTTCGAGGGATTATAATAATGCGATTTATGATTATAATAAGTGTATAAAAATTAATCCTATGTTTTCAAATGCATATAATCATCTTGGTATAGTATATTGTGAACAAAAAGAATACAAGAAAGCAATAAAAGCATATAAAAAGGCAATAAAAATAAACCCCAATTTTGCTGAAGCTTATTATAATCTTGGATTAACATATTATTATTATAAAGAATACAAGAAAGCAATAAAAGAGTATTTCAGAGCTATTAAATCTAATCCCGGTTATTCCGAAGCGTATAACAATCTTGGAATAGCATTTTATATCTTGAAAGAATACGGAAAAGCGATACAGGTATATACAAAAGCTATTGAATTAAAGCCTCGTTATGCAGAAGCATATAATAATCTTGGGATAGTATATTTTTCCAAAAAAGAGTATAATAAAGCAATAAAAGAATATAATAAAGCTCTTGAAATAGATCCTGGGTATAAACAAGCTTGGGATAATCTTAATATGTTATATCAGTATCAGAAAATAAAATAGTCGTGATATTTTTTTGTGGGAGGAGCAATATGCTCAAGGGCGAGGAAAACAGGAGATTTGTAAGGGTTTTGTTGGATATTCCATGCAAGTTTTCATTACAAGATAATTTAAAGGAAAAAATAGAAGGAAAAATTATTGATTTGTCAATATCCGGGATTTCTCTTGAAACAGAAAAGGAAATATCGGTTGGTGAGAATCTAAATTTTTATCTTTCACTTTCCGAGGGACTAAATTGTGAGTTTGTAGGACAGATTACCCGTAAGGTGAAGGATAATGAATATGCGATTAAAATTGTGGAAATTAAAGAATCTGCAAGAAATAAACTTGGCGATTTTATTATTAATTATTTGGAAGAACAAAATCGTATTATTAAGTTATTCATGCAAGTAAAAAGATCCGAAAAATAGGAGAAAAGGTTCGTCCCGTATAATTATATCAGTGTCTTTATAAACAGATTAGTTACTGTTAAATTATAAAAAATAATGCAAAATATTGATAAAATATCAGTCAGGTATATAAAAGCCGTAGGCGAAAAAACGGCGGATAAACTTCGGAAGTTTTTAGGTATAGAATCTGTCAGAGATCTATTATATTATTTTCCACGTGCATGGGAAGATAGGTCAAAGTTAAAAAAAATTTCGGAATTAAAGCCAGGTGAAAATGTAACAATCAAAGTAAAGGTTGGGAATGTTTTAACGGAAATGTGGGGCAGAAATTTAATCGTTTTTAAGGCAGAGCTGCAAGATTCAACAGGCATTGCTTTTGCAACATGGATAAGGAGATACAACCGAAGTTATGATGTGTTAAAGTCGTTGAAGAATAATGTTAAAATGGGTGTTGAAATATTTGTTACAGGCAGCGTTGAAATGGATTTCTGGTGTAAAATGATAAGAGTTGTTGATTATGAAGTTATTACCAAGGATGAAAAGGACTTAATAAATACAAATAGAATTGTTCCTATCTATCCTTTAACGGAAGATTTCAGTAATAAATATTTAAGAACGATAATAAAATCTGCATCGGATAAATATGCAAATGACATTCAAGAGACACTTCCCGAAAAATATATAAAAAAATATAATTTGTGTGATATAAGATATGCAATTCAATATATCCATTTTCCCGATACATTTGAATCAAAAGATAAGGCAAGAAGACGATTAGCATTTAATGAATTTTTGAATTTGGAATTAGTGCTCGAAAAATTCAGACAGCAAAGAAAAATGACGGTAAAAAATTTTAAATACAATCTTACAAAAAAATTGCTGACTCCTTTTAAAGAAAATCTACCGTTTGAATTTACCAAATCGCAAAAAAAAGTCATTAATGAAATATTTGAGAATATGCTTGCGGAACATCCGATGAATCGGCTTTTGCAGGGTGATGTAGGAAGCGGCAAAACGGTGGTCGCTCTTTCTGCGATGCTTTTAGCGATAGAATCAGGTTTTCAAGCGATACTTCTTGCCCCTACCGAAATTCTTGCAGAACAGCATTTCATGACAATAAAGAAGTTGATTGACGGGCTTCATATGGAGGTTGATCTTGTTATAGGTAGGATGACTAAAAAGAAAAAAGAAGAGATTAGGAAAAGGATTGCTGACGGATTATCAAATATTATTATCGGTACCCATGCCATTTTAGAGGAAGATATTAAATTTAAAAAGTTGGCGGTGGTTATTATTGATGAACAGCACCGTTTTGGAGTGGAACAGCGTCTAATAATTAAAAAGAAATCAGTTTTTTTAGGGGCGGATTTACTAATGATGACAGCGACCCCTATCCCAAGAACACTTGGGCTTACTCTCTACGGTGATTTGGATATTTCTACCTTAAACGAATTACCGCCGGGTCGTTATCCGATTGAAACAGTTGAAATGTCGGATAAAAATGCGTATAATTTTGTAAAAGATAGACTAAAACATGGCGAGCAGGCATTTATTGTTTATCCGCTTGTTGACGAATCGGAAAAACTGCAATTAAAGTCAGCTGTAAAAGAAGCGGAAAAATTAAAAGAGACAGAATTTAAGGGTTTTTCGGTTGGATTGATTCACGGTCGTTTGAAGCCCGAAGAAAAAGAAAAAATAATGTCGGATTTCGCACAAAAGAAATATGATGTGCTTATTTCAACTACTGTAATAGAAGTTGGTATAGATATCCCGAACGCGACGGTTATAGTTATTGAGCACGCAGACAGATACGGGCTTTCAACTCTTCATCAGTTAAGGGGCAGGGTTGGAAGAAGCAATAAAGAATCATATTGCATTCTTTTAGGGGAAGCGAAAACCGATAATTCTAAGAGGAGACTGGAAGTGCTAACTAAGACAAACGACGGATTTAAAATTGCCGAAGAGGACTTGATGATTCGCGGACCCGGTGAGTTTTTCGGGACTGAACAATCAGGACTTCCTAATTTTAGAATTGGAAATGTTTTAACTGATTTATCTATAATACGGGAAGCAAAACAAGTCGCAATAGAAATTTTAAAAAATGAGCCGAATTTAGCATATTCAATATTGGCAAATTCAAAAGAAGATTATCTGAACAAAAACATAGAATTCGGCGAAGTATAGAAGAAGCAATTGAAAATTTAAAATTAAAATGAAAAATGTATGTTAAAATATTTTTAATTGTTTTTATGCCCGCCTACGCTAAGGTGGCAGGGGGTCCCTGTTTAAAGTAGTTGCCAATCTTGCTTGGCTGAAGTTAGGTGTCGTGCTGAACCGTAGGTGAAGCATCTCGTAGTAAAGACAAGATTCTTCGCTTCCAGTTCAGAATGACTTCAAAAGATAGTCAGCCCTGCGAGAATGGGCGAGGCAAGTATAAGTTCTGCCCCTTGCATAGTCATCAAAAAGTTTTTCAGCTTCGCATCAAAACTTTTTAATATGCTTCGGGGTTGCATCCTCGTTCGGTGCGGTTGCTCCGAACTTCGTGTGCAAGGAGTTAAAAATGAAAAGAATTGCTGTTTATCCAGGAAGTTTTGATCCTACAACATATGGGCATTTGGATATTATAAGCCGGTCATCTAAAATATTTGATAAACTTATTATTGCTGTTATAAGCAATCCAAATAAAAAACCGTATTTTTCAATAGATGAACGACTTAGAATATTAAAAAGCTCAGTAAAAGAAAAAAATATTGAAATAGAATCATTCAATGGTTTATTGGTTGATTTCATGAAAAAGAAGAAAGCGAATGTAATTATTAGAGGACTCCGTGCTATCAGTGATTTTGAATATGAATTCCAGATGGCATTAACAAACAGGAAACTCTATCCACAAATAGAAACCGTGTTTTTAACTCCCGCAGAAAAATGGACTTATCTGTCTTCTACGTTGGTTAAAGAAATAGCTCGTTTAGGCGGGAATGTAAAATGTTTTGTTCCTAAAATCGTAGAAAAGATGTTTAAACAACATATATGATAATTTACCCGCCAATGCCTTAGTGGTGGGCGATGATTATAAAAGGCAATTACGGGGATAGTTATTAATTGAATTTATTGTAATTACGTTATTTTTTTAGTAAAATGAGTTAAAATGATTTTTTGTGGAGATTACATAGAGTAGAAAGATTTTATAATTGTAAATTGGTATTAAAATCTGTGTAATCAGTGTATGAAATCTGTGTAATCGTTTTTTAATATGATTTGTGAAAATATCAGAGATATTTTAGAACGGATTGAAAAATCAAAAAATAAACCTGTACATAAAGGCGAAGTAAAACTTATCGTTGTTACAAAAACCGTTCCGATAGATAAAATAAAAGAAGCGATTGATTGTGGAATAACAGACGTTGGCGAAAATAGAGTTCAAGAAGCAATTTTGAAATTTAAAGATGAATCTGTAACAAAAAGCGTAAAGAAACATCTTATCGGACATTTACAAACTAATAAGGTGAAAAAAGCTATAGAGATTTTTGATACAATACAGTCGGTGGACAGCATTTATTTGTTGGAAGAGATAAGCAGACAAGCGGAGAAAATAAATAAAATTCAGGAATGCTTTATTGAAATAAAGGTGTCAGAAGAAGAAACAAAATATGGATTACCGCCGGAAGATTTAAAAAAAATTCTTGATAAATCAAAAGAACTTAAGAATGTTAATGTTACCGGTTTAATGACGATTGCACCATTATTTGAAAATACAGAATCGGTTAGACCATATTTTAAAAAAGCATATGAATATTATTCGGTTTTTAAGGCAGATTATTCACTGAAATATTTATCTATGGGAATGACAAATGACTTCGAGATAGCGATTGAAGAAGGTGCAAATATAGTAAGAGTCGGAACAGGGATTTTTGGGGAAAGAAAGTATGAGTAAAAAAATAGGACTGATAGGTGCAGGAAATATGGCGGAGGCGCTGATATCAGGTATCATAAAAAGCGGTATTAACGTTAAAAATATTATGGTATCCGATGTAAATACCAAACGTTTAAGCATCGTTGCAAAAAGATATAGAATTAGGCAATCGGATTGTAATATAGAGATAGTCAAATCCTGTGATATAATATTTCTTGCGGTTAAACCCTATCAGGTTCAGGATGTTTTAGAAGAAGTCGGTGTATATTTTAATAATAAAAAGCTTCTAATATCCATTGCGGCAGGGATAAATACTTCAAAAATTGAAAAATATCTCCAAAATACCGCTGTAATCCGTTCAATGCCGAATACTCCGGCATTGCTCGGTTATGGTGCAATTGCTATTACAAAAGGGAAATATGCAAATGCAACAGATTTAAAAATTGCGGAAAAATTGTTATGTTCATGTGGGGTTGTCGTAACCGTCCCGGAAAAAGACATGGATGCGGTTACAGCCGTTTCGGGTAGCGGACCTGCATACATTTTTTATATTGCTGAGATTATGCGAAAAACAGCAAGAAAAATGGGTTTATCTGCCAATATTGCTAAAATACTTGTTGATATGACATTGTTGGGTGCATCAAGCATGTTAATTACAAGTGAAGAAGAACCTGAGGTCTTAAGACAAAGGGTTACTTCAAAAGGCGGAACCACGGAAGCAGCATTCAAGTTATTGTTCAGTAAAAAGTTAGGAAATATTTTAGAAGAAGCGATTATTTCAGCAAAAAAACGTTCTAAAGAACTAGCAAAAAAAAGTTAGCGGGATTGTGCCTGCCCACTTACGATTTAGTGGTGGGGGATTGTGCCCGCCCTTTGGGCGAGGTCTCGCCCCTACTGGGCGGACGATAAACATTCCTATCCCATCCGCCTCCGCCAGTTGGCGGATGGCGGACGTACCATCGCACTATAGCACGATTCATTAGATTTTATGATTGCAAGAACACTTTATTTAGAAAACAATATTTTAAAAATTCTCGACCAGCGGTTATTGCCTTCTGAGATATATTATATTGATTGCATAACCAAAGAAGATACTTTTAAATGTATCAAAGATATGGCGATACGCGGAGCACCTGCAATAGGTGTTGCTGCCGGTTATGGAATGTATCTTGCTGCTTGTGAAAAAGAATTTAAAAATATATCTGAAATAAAAAAATATATAGAAAAGGCAGGCAAGTATCTTATATCTGCTCGGCCTACTGCGGTAAATCTTTTCTGGGGAGTTGATAGGATACTAAATGTTGTGAAAAGATATACAGGTTTCAATATAATTGAGTTGAAACTAAGAATTAAAGTAGAAGCGAATAAAATGTATGAAGAAGATATTACAATAAACAAAAAAATCGGCGAACTCGGTGCGAAATTATTTAAGAAAAAATCAACAATTCTTACTCATTGTAATGCCGGTGCATTAGCAACAGCAGGATGGGGAACAGCGTTAGGCGTTATAAGAAGTGCATATAAACAAAAAAAAATAAAAATGGTATATGTCGATGAAACAAGGCCGTATCTGCAGGGTGCTCGGCTTACATCTTGGGAACTATTGCAAGAAAAAATTCCGTGTGTCCTTATAACCGACAATATGGCGGGACATTTTATATCAGAAGGTAAAATAGATGCTGTTATTGTAGGTGCGGATAGAATTGCATCAAACGGCGATACCGCAAATAAAATAGGTACGTATTCGCTTGCAGTTTTATGCAATTACAATAAGATTCCGTTTTATATAGCAGCACCGGTATCAACTTTTGATACAAAAATATCAGATGGTAAAAAAATAAAAATAGAATTTCGCAGTTCTGATGAAGTTGTTTTAATCAATAAAAAACATGTAGCACCGGTTAATATGAAAGCGCTGCATCCTGCATTTGACGTTACACCGCATGAATTGATAACAGCAATTATAACAGAGAAAGGGGTTATAAAAAAACCATCAGTTAAGACAATCAAAGATGTCTTAATAAAAAGGTCGTCCTATCTGTAGTTGCCGAGTTTACTCGGCTAAAATAAAAAGGGTATTAAAAGCAAGTTATAAGTAAAAGGTTAAGAGTTAAAATAAGGAAAAAAGGAATTAAGTGGAAATATTAGATAAAAAAATTAAAAAAAGCGAATTTGCAAAAAAATATCTTACTTATTATGAGACTATTTCAAAGGCGGTTGTAGATATTGAAAATGAAATAATCGCTGTAGATTCCGAGTTACACTCGGATTTAGAAGCATTGCTTTTAGAGAATGGTTCTCAACAGAAAAATCTCTGGGGTATAAATTTTTATCCTCTTAAAGAAAAAATAGATTTTATAGAATTTACATCACTTATAAATATCAGGCCACATCAGAATAATAGGTCAATGGAAGTTGAAAATTCTGAAATAAAAAACAAAATAATAAAGATAGTTGATAAATTTATAGAATATGGATCTTAAAAATCGTACAATGCTTACTGAAGAAAAATGGCGGCAGTTTCCATTTTATAAACAGATTCTGATGATTGCTAATGAACTAAATAGAGCAAAAAATTGGCTTTCTAAAAAAGATTTTCAAGAGGTAAAAGGGTGTTATGAACGAGCTTTGGAATTAGTAGATTTAACAGTAGACGTATTGATTGATAAAAGGTATTTGAAAGAATTATTAAGATTTCGCGAAGTTTTGGCTGAAATGTATATTGATAATGAATTTGCAGAAAAACAAAATAATAAACTTATTACTGTATTATTATTGTTTGACAAAGATAGTTATAACATATTGGCAGGCGATAAATAAACCCCGTTAGGGAATGGTGTAAAATGTTGCTATATGAATTCAGTAATTATATTGGCATTATGTGACTACATTTTCGTACGGGGTAAACCCCATTAGGGAATGGTGTAAAATGTTGCTATATGAATTCAGTAATTATATTGGCATTATGTGACTACATTTTCGTACGGGGTAAATCCCATTAGAGAATGTTGTAGAATATTTCTGCAGAATCCTGCGGAAATTATCTCGGCATTATGAATCTGCATTTTCTAACGGGACAGAAAGGTAGAGGATGTAGTCGCAAAGCTTGCTTTGCTTATTTATAGTGGCAGGGTCTTCCTGCCAAAAGGATTAAACTATGGATTATAGTAAAACGGTTAATTTACCGAAAACAAATTTTTCAATGAAAGCAAATCTTCCGCAAAGAGAACCTCAATTTTTGGATTTCTGGAAGAAAATGGACCTGTACAAAAAACTAAATGAAAAAAATAAAGGCAAAGAAAAATTTATCTTGCATGACGGACCGCCGTATGCCAACGGACATATCCATCTTGGTACCGCATTAAATAAAATTTTGAAAGATATAGTTGTAAAATATAAACTTATGGCGGGTTACGATTCCCCCTATATTCCCGGCTGGGATTGTCACGGATTGCCGATAGAATATCAATTAATGAAGGACTTGGGAAAAAACAAATCAACTATTGACAGGATAGAATTCAGGAAAAAGGCAACAGAATATGCAATGAAATTTGTAGGAATACAAAGAGACGAATTTATGCGGCTGGGTTGTTTCGGTGATTGGTTTGAGCCGTATTTAACTTTAAAAAATGAATATGAAGGTGCAATTATATCCGTATTCAGGAGATTATTAAAAGACGGTTATGTATATAGAAAATTGAAACCGGTTTATTGGTGTGCTACTTGCGAAACGGCATTAGCGGATGCAGAAGTAGAGTATGCAGACCACATTTCTCCTTCGGTATTTGTAAAATTTCCAGTTATTAAAGCGCCGCAATCGCTAAATATTTCAGATTCCCAATCTATTTTTGTTCTTATATGGACAACAACACCTTGGACATTACCTGCAAATGTCGCAGTTGCATTCCAGCCGAATATTGATTACGTTATAATTGAAATTCCAAACGGTGAAAAATATATTTTCGCAGAAGCGAGACTGGAATATCTAAAAAATGTTCTAAAAATAACCGATTACAAAATATTATCCAAGCATAAAGGTTCTGCGTTTGAAGGGATAAAATGCAAAAATCCTATTATTGAAAAGGAATCAATTGGGGTGCTTGCTGATTTTGTATCTCTTGAAGAAGGTACCGGAATTGTGCATATTGCACCGGGGCATGGAGAGGAAGACTATTCCGTCGGACTGAAGTATAATTTACCGATAGTTTCACCAGTTGATGACAGAGGCAGATTCACAAATGAAGTAGAACAGTTTAGTGGACAAAATGTTTTTGCCGCAAACGAAAATATAATAAAATATTTAGAAGACAAAAAACTGTTGATAGCAAGAAAGGATATTAATCATTCCTATCCGCATTGCTGGAGATGTAAAAGACCTATAATATTCCGTGCAACTAAGCAATGGTTTTTATCTGTTGAAAATCATAATTTACGTCAACAGTTATTGGAATCAATAAAAAAAGTAAAATGGGTTCCCGGTTATGGCGAACATAGGATAAAAGGTATGATTGAAGTCAGACCCGACTGGTGTTTAACGCGACAAAGATATTGGGGGACTCCGATTCCGATAATTTATTGTACTGATTGTGACGAGCCAATTCTTGACGACAATGTATTGGAAAAAATAGAAACGATTATTAAAAAGGACGGTTCAAGTAAATATCTTGAAACACCGGTTAGTGAAATAATTCAGGAGCAGTCAAAATGTAAAAAATGCGGCAGCAACAATTTAAAAAAATCCGATGATATATTGGATGTCTGGTTTGATTCAGGTGTTTCGTCATTCGCTGTCTTAAAAGCAAATAATTTGCTTACTTTTCCTGCAGATATGTATCTGGAAGGAAGCGATCAGCATCGCGGTTGGTTCCAGACATCGCTGATTCCTGCAGTTGCATTGGAAAAAACCCCACCGTTTAAAACTGTTTTGACTCATGGTTTTGTAGTTGACGGTGAAGGTAAAAAAATGTCCAAATCACTGGGAAATGTGATAGTTCCTCAAGATATAATAAAGAAATACGGAGCTGAGGTATTGCGGCTTTGGGTTGCTTCTGAAAATTATCAAGAAGATATCCGTTTATCCGATGAAATACTTCAACATTTAATAGAGGCATACCGTAAAATAAGAAATACGCTGAGATTCATGCTTGGAAATATAAGTGATTTTTCGCCAAGTGATAGAGTTGATTATAATGAACTTTTAGATATTGATAAATGGATGCTCACAAAATTCCAAAAATTAATTACAGACACGCGAGCGGCATATGATGAATATGAATTTCATAAAGTATTTCGTCTTGTTTATACATTTTGTGTTTTAGAGCTTTCCTCGTTTTATTTTGATATATTAAAGGATAGACTATACACATTTAATAAAAAGTCCAAAGAACGGCTTTCTGCCCAGACGGTAATAGAAGAAATGTTTATAAGAATAGTTCCTATGCTGGCGCCGGTGACAACGTTCACTGCAGAAGAGTCGTTCCAAGAATATGTAGCACAAAATCCGGGTCGTAAAACCCAAGAATCAATATTTCTTACTAATATGCCGGTTGCAAACGAGAAATATATAAACGAAGAAGTTGAAAAAACATTTGAAAAAATAATAAAAATCAGGGATTTTGTATTAAAACTTCTTGAAGAAGAAAGGAAGAAAAATGTTATCGGCAATTCGCTTGAAGCGAAAGTAATGCTATACATTCAGGATAAGGACTTAAAAGAATTTTTGCAGAAGAATTATCAGAATGTTTTATATACATTTCTTGTTTCACAACTTGAAATATGCGATAAACCGATTAACGGTACAAAAGATGAAACGGGAAGCATAGAAGTGAAGGTATTACATGCTGAAGGCAAAAAATGTGTAAGATGCTGGATGTGGTCTAATACTGTCGGAAGTGAACCGTCTCATGAAGATATATGTTTAAAATGCGTAAAGAACCTCTAATTATTATAATATTGGTAGTTATTCTTGACCAACTAACAAAATATCTTGTTGTAAAAAATTTCTATTACGAAGAATCCATACCCATCATAAATAAAATATTTTATTTAACATATATCACAAATACCGGAACTGCTTTCGGAAAACTTCAGAATTACGGTGGTATACTGCTTGTTTTTTCGATTATTGCAATAACTATATTGTCTTTGATAATATTTAAACAAAAAAACATCCCAAAAATCAATATGATTGCATTCTCGTTTATTTTAGGTGGTGCTATCGGGAATGTTATAGACCGCATATTTCGTGGTTCAATTGTAGATTTCCTTGATTTTCGTATCTGGCCTATTTTTAACGTTGCCGACTCTGCAATATCAATCGGTATTATCCTCCTGATTTACCATACCATGTTCTCAAAACAAAATTAAAGTTATTGTAGGGATTTTGAAGTCATGCTGAACGTAGTGAAGCATCTTGTGGGCTTTTATTTTCTTTGCGTATGTTTAAAAATGGATTGGGCTACTGAGTACAGTAGTTCTTTTTCATTGTCGGTTTTGTCTTTTATAAATGATAGCAACTTTTTGGTATGCATATCGTAGTTAACATCTTTAACATTTTTAGTATCACAAAGAAGAAAAGCCACACTAACTCCAAGTGCGAAAGCGATTTTTTGAAGAGTTTTAATACTACAGACCTTCTTTCCGCGTTCAATATGAGCAACAAACGTATGATGTAAATTAGCTCTTGAAGCCAATTCTTCCTGCGTAATGCCTCTTTTATGTCTTAATTCCTTTATTCTCGGTCCAATTATTTGCATTAAATCTTTCATAACAATTCCAATTATAACTGTAGTTTCCGAGCTCGCTTGGCACAGATACTTTTTTAAAACCGCTAACCAAGGTTAGCAACTACAAAATATCATTTTTTTGTAGTTGCCGAGCTTGCTCGGCTGTAATACAAAGATTATTGAACATTCCATCAATATTAGTATAAACAATATCAATAAAATTCACAATATACCATATGTCATATAAAACTTGACATATAGAGCATAATACATTATAATTATAATAGATGTTGGAAAAAGTGGTAAAGAGTAAAGGATACAATGATGTTTTGACATTACGTTTTTGGGAGAAGATGAGGTGGAATAAAATGGGAAAATTAAATCTTGGAAGCTATAAGCTATATTTTCTGGGGAAAATTAAACCTCTGTTCAAAAATACTATCGAGAAAAAGAGTAGGAAGAAATCAATTAGATGGGAAATAGAAACTTTTAATGACATAAAATATGAAATCAGGATATATTTACATGGAGTCAATGAAGACTTACGTTTGGGGGTAAGAGAACCTGGGAAAGGAAAACGTTGGGTCTATAGGAACATTAAGAAAGATTTTGATAGCGATTCAATCGATGAGGAATTGAAAAAGAAAATCGTTGCGGAATTAAAAGATATGATCGGATTACCACCAGATGAAGGTAGTCATTCAGAAGAAGATATTAATGAACCTCAAAAAAAATGTAAGGATCTATTGGTTCGTACAGAGACAGCAATAAAAGAGCTTGAATCTTTGGTTTCAAGACTTGAAAATATTTCGAAAAATGATGGGAAATAATCCGAAAATGTGATTTAAAAAGAATCTCAATGAAACTTTTACTGAGGTATGAGTAACCATAAGGGAGAAATATGGGCAATATAAGCATTGATGTCAGAAAAAAGACGATACAAGAGCTTATTGATGTTGAGATTTTATCCGGTAAATACTGGCTTCCATCCTTTCAACGTCAGTATGTTTGGGATGAAGACAATATAAAAGAGTTACTTGATTCAATTGTTCAGAACTATCCAATTGGAGCGACAATTCTTTGGAAACCATCGCCAGAAGTTGCGTCAGAAATTGACCCAACATCTGTGCCCATATTAGATAGTACTCCATCAAATACAAAAGATAGGTATTTTGTTATTGACGGTCAGCAACGCACAACCTCTTTGTTATTGCTATTTAATGATTGGAAAATTGTGCGTGGTGGAGAGAGTATCACTTGTGACACAATAGCTTACGAACCGGCTTCCAAAAAATTTATCAAGCATAGAAATAGGGGGATTGATTGTTCAAAGATTGTTAAGGCATTTTGTCGGCACGATGTTGACACATTGATTGAGCTTAAAAATACTAGAATGCCAGATGATTTTAACCGGATACGTTCAATTGCCCAAACAATTTTGGAGTATCCGATTCCGCAATATATTATGGAAACATCAGGGGAAGGTGAGGATATTTTTCCAAGAATGGCGGAGACATTTATTCGCATAAATAAGGAAGGAATGAAGATCGGAAATGTTGAGCTCATGTTGTCGTTTATAGCTGGTTCCTTGAAGGGAGAATTAAAATCGCAAGTTTTGAAAGTATATAAAGCATTTGAAAATAAAAACATAACAATGCAACCAATCATGCGTTCCGTTTTTTCAAATTTCGGTCTTTCACAGACACAATTAGCAAAGCCAAAACAATTTAAGACAAACATTGAGAAGATTAGAGAATTCTCATCGGCAGATATTGAGCAACGCATCCAGATGAGTGAACGCGCTCTTCGTCTCGTGTTTGAATTTTTAGAAACAGAGTTTGGAATTAGAAATGTTCGACTTCTACCCTCGCAAACAGCATTGATTCCACTCGCAACTTATTTTGGAAAAAATAATTTTGAAAAGATTGATCAAATGCCAAAAACAGACAGGAAGAATATGGCGGCATGGTTTCTCTTAGTGAATTTAAACAGTCACTATGGTAAGAGCGTTGATACACAACTGAATCGTGATATAAAAATGATTCGGGATTCAGATGGTTTTCCATTTATTGCCATGCAAAACGATATGAAAGTCCGAAGACATATTGAAATTGAGTATTTTCAAGACGGCCTAAAAAGAAATATATTAAGAGAAGCAAATAAGGCATTTACTTTTCTTTTGTATGTTTTACTAGTAAAAAATAATGCCGAAGATTGGGACGCGTGTCTTATCGCTTCGCGAGATATTAAGGAATTAGAAAAGCACCATATTTTTCCACAAGAATATTTGATGCAGGAGTTAGAACTTGACGATGTTGAGGATCCATCGGAAGTAGAAATCACGGTAAGCAATCTTGCAAATATTACTTTTGTACATAAACCAGTTAATGCATTAATTGGTGATACGCCACCATATGACTATCTAAAACAATATATTGGGCGAGCTAAACTTCACTTTGTTCCAGAGGATTCATTGTTTTGGACCCAGGAAGCATACGATAGCGGTACATTCCAAAACGCTCGTCTGAAACTTATCTTTGAGTCCGCTCAAAAATATTTTCCCGATATATTTAAAAAGTGAATAACATTATTAATTTGGATTTAGAATATTTGAGTATATTTATTATTGAGTTATGAGGATGAAGCATGCAAAGAAAACGTGACACACTGCCAAAAGATCCAGAATTTCAGAAACAAAGGATAGAAGCATACTTGAAAGAGGTTGATAATGTAGATGAATTAATAGGAAAAGTAGTAAGAGATATGGTTCAATATTTTAGATTTATTCTTGGTGATTATCCGCCAATTACATGGAAAATGAAAAAAACTACATACACAAATCTTCATTTTCGTATTAGAGATAGAGAAACAGAAAGATGGAGAGATTTTTGGCTGATATCAGGGAAGAAAAAAAATGGTAAGGCAATAATTCATACTTGTGTAAGGAAAAAATATGTTGCTAAAAAATATGAGGAGTTATTTCCTATAAAAAATGATTACTACGGGGGAAGAAAGGGAGTAATTTTATACAAAGATGTATAATCCGCTCTAAGGTA
>DMMW01000009.1 GCA_003452965.1 Elusimicrobiota bacterium | reverse complement strand
CAGGCAACATCTTCGGCAGAAATACGGAAACAACAAATAATTGATGCCGCCCAGAATGAGACTAAGAAAATTATAGAATCAGCCAAAAAACAGATTGAAAATGAGCGGGAAGCTGTAAAAACCAGTTTAAGAGAAGAAATAATGCCAATAGCTATTTCTATATCTGAAAAAATTTTGGAAAAAACTATAGACAAAAATACTCAGAATCAGCTCATAGAAAAATTTTTAAATGAAATACCTGATATAAAAGAAAATTAAGAAAGATTTTAATCTGTGTAATCGTCCTTAAAAATCTATGTAATCGTTTTTTAAAATATGAAAAAAAATAATTCAAGGAAATATGCAAAAGCATTATTTCAATTAGCTGTACAAAACAACCAAATAAAAGAGATAAAAGATTCTTTTACAAAGTTAAAATCTCTTTATGATGAAAAAACTATAAACTTTTTTTCAAATCCTCTTGTTGATGAGGACACTAAAATAAATCTTATCAAGAGCAGTTATTTGAATCTACCTGAAATATTAACAAATTTATTATTCATTTTAATTAACAAAAAGGAATTGCCGATTTTACCGGAAATAGAAAATAAATATAAAACCGAAATTCTTAATTCTCAAAACATATTAGCAACAGAAGTTATTTCAACCATACAACTTGACAAACCGACTTTAAATAAAATTAGCGAAAAAGTTGGAAGTATCACTAACAAAAATATTTTATTAAAGGAGTTGATTGATAAGACCATACTTGGCGGGATAATAATAAAAGCAGGTGACTTAATTATTGACGGTAGTATTAAAGCAAAAATAGAATCTATACGCAAAAAGTTTATAAAAAACTAAAAATAGGTTGGTATATGAAAAAAGAAGAAATTACGGACATTATTAAATCAAAAATTGCATCTTTTAAAAAAGATGTTTCAGTTGACGAAATAGGTACTATCGTATCAGTTGGAGACGGTATAGCAAGAATCCAGGGATTAAACAATGCTTTTGTCAGTGAATTGCTGGAATTTCCAAAAAACATTTTTGGAATGGCACTCAACCTTGAACAAGAAGAAATAGGGTGTATTCTATTTGGCGATGAAAAACTTCTTAAAGAAGGTGATATAGTTAAAAGAACAAGACAAATAATGGAAGTTCCTGTAGGGGAACACCTTATCGGAAGAATTATAAATCCGTTAGGATTTGCACTTGACGGTAAAGATAATCCTAAGATGGATAAAAAAAGGGCTATAGAAGTGGTAGCGCCAAGTATCGCAGAAAGACAACCTGTAAAAATACCCTTGCAAACAGGTATAAAGGCTATTGATTCAATGATTCCGATTGGTAGGGGACAAAGAGAATTAATTATTGGTGACAGGCAAATCGGTAAAACAGCAATAGTAATTGATACGATTATAAATCAGAAAAATGAAGAAAATAGGCCTATTTGTATTTATGTTGCTATAGGTCAAAAACAATCTACTATAGCAAGCATTTTCAATACATTAAAAAAGTTCGGTGCCGATGAATATACGATAATAGTTGCAGCTTCCGCTTCGGATGCTGCACCTTTATTGTATTTGGCACCATACTCCGGTTGTGCAATAGCGGAAGAATTTATGTGGGCAGGAAAGGATGTCCTTATAATTTACGATGACCTTTCAAAACACGCTCAAGCATATCGGCAAATATCTCTTCTTTTAAGAAGGCCTCCCGGACGGGAAGCGTATCCCGGCGATGTTTTTTATTTGCATTCCAGATTGCTTGAACGTGCCTGTAAGCTTTCTGATAAAAACGGTTCAGGCTCCATTACAGCACTACCTATAATAGAAACTCAGGCAGGCGATATTTCGGCATATATTCCGACAAACGTAATATCAATAACAGACGGACAGATATATCTTGAAAACAATTTATTTTATTCAGGCATACGTCCGGCAACTAACGTCGGTTTATCGGTTTCACGTGTAGGCGGAAGCGCTCAGGTTAAATCTATGCGACAAGTTGCGGGAAGTTTACGTATTGATATCGCGCAATATAATGAATTATCGTCATTTGCGCAATTTTCTTCGGAATTAGATACTGCTACAAAATCTCAAATAATAAGAGGTGAGCGTCTTGTTGAAATTCTTAAACAAGACCAATACGAACCTTTGGAAGTTGAGAAACAGATATTGATAATCTTCGCAGGAACAAAAGGCCTGCTTGATGATATTGAAATATCAAAAATCAAGAGTTTTGAAAAAGGACTTTATAATTATTGCATTCAAAATAATCCGGAAATACTAAGCGAATTAAAACTAAAAAGGGAAATATCAAAAGAACTTGAAGCAAAATTAAATTCTACATTAAAAGAATATAAAAAAGCTTTTATCAGCCTCTAATATTTATTTTATGGCGACATTAAGAAAAATCAGACAAAAAATAAAATCAACAAAAGCAATAGCAAAAACAACTAAAGCTATGTATACTATCTCCTCGGTTAAATTCCAAAAAGCACATGTGGAAATGAGTGGCTCAGAACCCTATCACCAAAGAATACAGCAACTTCTTTTTGATACTTTAAATAAAACAAAGGAATCTCATATATTATTGCAGAACAACGTCAGTAATAAAGAAGGATTGCTGGTCATTACTTCCGATAAAGGTCTTTGCGGCTCTTATAATACCGTTATCATAAAAAAGGCAATGGAATATATAATATCAAACCGAAACAAAGAATTGAAAATATTGACTGTAGGGAAAAAAGGACGGGATTACTTCAAAAGAAACTGGATTTTAATTACTTCTGAATATTTCAATATTTTCAAAAAACTTACGTCATTACAAGCAAATATAATTTCCGATGAAATCATTAAACTGTTTCTCGAAGAAAAAATTTCTAAGTTCAGCGTGATTTACTCCGAATATAAATCCCTATTTTCACAGCCTGTTGTTATGAAACAATTACTGCCTATAGAAAAAGTCAAGGTAAACGAACTTCAATTTGATTTCATATACGAACCAGCGAAAGAAATCATTATTGATACCCTACTTAATAGGTACTTAAAAGCAAATTTATATCATATTTTAATTGAAGCATATACTTCAGAAATTGCAGCAAGAAGAAATGCAATGGATAATGCAAATAGTAACGCTTCGGACTTAATTGACGACCTTACTATTCACTTAAATAATCTTCGCCAGCAAAAAATAACTGAAGAATTAACCGAAATAATCGGATCAATTGAGGCAGGTAGGACATGAACAAAGGAAAAATTGTACAAGTTATAGGACCGGTTGTTGACTGTGAATTTCAAAAAGACAAATTACCCAAAATATTTAATGCACTTAAATTAAAAGAACATATTTTGGAAGTGGAGTCGCATATCGGTGATAATACCGTCAGATGCATTTCTCTTGCTCCAACCGATGGATTTGCTCGCGGGATGGAAGTGGAAGATACCGGTAGTCCAATTAAAATACCGGTCGGCCGTGCCTGTTTAGGAAGAGTAATGGACCTCTTAGGAAATCCGATAGACCATCAAGGTGAAATAAAATCTGACTTATATAGACAAATCCATGCCGATGCACCTACTATTGTCCAGCAAAAAACAACCACGGAAATATTTGAAACCGGAATAAAAGTAATTGATCTTTTACAACCTTACCAAAAGGGAGGTAAAGTAGGATTATTCGGCGGTGCAGGTGTCGGTAAAACAGTTGTAATAATGGAATTAATACACAATGTAGCCACTCAGCATAACGGCGTTTCCGTTTTTGGCGGTGTCGGTGAAAGAAGCCGCGAAGGAAACGATTTATGGATAGAAATGAAACGTTCAAAGGTATTGGATAAAACAACACTGGTATTCGGACAGATGAACGAACCTCCGGGATCAAGATTTCGGGTAGCGCTTTCCGCTTTAACACAAGCTGAATATTTCAGAGATGTAGAAAACCAGGATGTTCTTCTATTTATTGATAACATATTCAGATATGTGCTGGCTGGAGCAGAAGTCTCGGCGCTTTTGGGCAGAATGCCTTCTGCAGTCGGGTATCAACCCACTTTGCAGACCGAAATGGCTCTGCTTCAAGAGAGAATCACTTCAACACAAAACGGCTCAATAACTTCCGTACAGGCAATTTATGTACCTGCTGATGATTTAACCGACCCCGGTGTTGCCGCTACTTTTTCGCATCTTGACGCTACCACGGTATTATCGCGTCAAATAGTTGAACTTGGTATATATCCGGCTGTTGATCCTTTAGAGTCTTCTTCAAAAATATTGGATCCGAAAATAATCGGAGAAGAACATTATACAGTCGCAAGAAATGTACAAAAAATACTTCAAAGATACAAAGATTTGCAAGATATTATCGCTATTTTAGGTATTGATGAACTTTCCGAAGAAGACAAAATTACTGTATCCCGTGCACGAAAAATTCAGAAATTTCTTTCTCAGCCGTTTTTCGTTGCCGAGGAATTCACCGGTAAACAAGGAAGATATGTTCAACTTAAAGATACTATAAAAGGTTTTAAAGAAATAGTCGAAGGCAGGCACGATTCCATCCCGGAACAAGCCTTCTGGATGATGGGAACAATTGATGAAGTCATCCAAAGGAATAATCCAAGTTAGAGATTAGCGTAACCACTGCCCCCTAACCTCTATACGCTATACGCTGATCTATACAATGAAAACATTTTTACTTGAAATTATAACACCTGAAAAAGTATCATATAAAAGTATGGTGGAATTTGTATCTTTTCCTGCATATCATGGCGAGATGGGTGTACTGCCGGGACATATTGACTATATTTCATTGCTTCTGCCAGGTGAAATAAGAATAAAATTTGGTGAAGATATACAATTATTTGCAATTTCAGGTGGATTTGCAGAAATACATAACAA
>DMMW01000031.1:10626-10817 GCA_003452965.1 Elusimicrobiota bacterium | reverse complement strand
GAAAAAGGAAAAATTGGTGTTTTGCACGGTTCAAAAAGCTATATACTTCAAAATATTTTTGGGCAAATATTGGAAACACACTCAATTTCAGCGGGACTTGATTATCCCGGTGTAGGTCCCGAACACGCTTATTATAAGTCAATAAAAAGAGCAAAATATGCTTCCGTTACTGATGAAGAAGCAATTGACGG
>DMMW01000031.1:0-10364 GCA_003452965.1 Elusimicrobiota bacterium | reverse complement strand
ATATGAATAATTTACAAAAAACATTACTAAAATTAAAAAAAGAAAAAAGAAAGGCAATTTCCGTTTTTCTTACTGCTGGATATCCCAATATTAAAACAACAGAAAAACTGATACTCCAAATAGAAAAATATGCCAATATAATAGAATTGGGTATTCCATTTTCAGATCCTATAGCTGATGGACCAACAATACAGTATTCTTCCCAAAAAGCTCTTGAAAATAAAATAAATTTAGAAAAATGTTTGTCCATAGTAAAAAATATAAGAAGAAAAACAAGTATTCCTATTGTATTGATGGGATACTTTAATCCGGTTTTTAATTATGATTTAAAAAAATTTTTTTATGCTTCAATGAAAGCCGGAGTAGACGGTATTATTATTCCTGATATTCCTTATGAAGAAAGTTTACAAATTACTAAATTAGCTAAAAAATATAATATTGCTTTTATTCCGATTGTAGCGCTTACCAGCGGTATAAATAGAGCAGTAAAAATATCGAAAACCTCAACAGGGTTCATATATGTCACTGCTATTACTGGTATCACGGGAGCAAGAAGCGAATTGTCCGAAGAACTAATACCGTTTTTGAAATTATTGAAAAACAAAACTAATAAACCCTTATTAGTAGGTTTCGGAATTTCTAAGCCTGAACATTTAAAAGAATTAAAAAACTATTGTGACGGTTTTATTATAGGAAGTGCAATAATTAATAAAATTAAAAATAAAGAATCTGTAACAAATTTCTTAAAATATCTAACAAAAACGTTATAACTTGAATTAATTCGGAGGTAAATATGCCGGTAGAAAAGCCTAAAAAAAAAATGTCAGTTCCGGATGGTTTATGGAGAAAATGTGACGGTTGTCAGAACATAATCTATAACAAGGAACTTACTGAAAATCTCTTTGTATGCCCAAAATGCGGCTATTATTTCAGATTATCAACACAAGAAAGAATCAAGCAACTTCTTGATGAAAATAGCTTCAATGAAATAGAACCAAACTTAGAAACAACCGATCCATTAAACTTCAAAGATTCTCAAAAATATTCTTCCCGTATAATAAAAACCAAAACAAAAACAAAACTAAACGAAGCAGTAAATATCGGCATCGGTAAAATTAACGGCGTCGAAATAGTCATATGTGTTATGAATTTCGATTTTATGGGTGGAAGTATGGGAAGTGTTGTAGGAGAAAAAATTACAATAGCAATTGAAACAGCAATTGATAAAAAAATACCTCTGATAATAGTATCATCGTCAGGCGGTGCAAGAATGCAGGAAGGTATATTTTCCCTTATGCAAATGGCAAAAACATCAGCTGCGTTAGCAAGACTTTCTGAAAAAAATATTCCATACTTATCAATCTTAACCCATCCAGTAACCGGCGGCGTTTCAGCATCGTTTGCATTTTTGGGTGACATAATTATCGCTGAACCAAAAGCATTAATTGGATTCGCAGGACCAAGGGTTATTGAACAGACAATAAAACAAAAACTTCCTGAAGGATTTCAGCTTTCAGAATTCTTACTTGAACATGGTCAAATTGACATGATTGTTGAAAGGAAAGAATTAAAAAATACCGTATCAAGAATTCTAAATATGCTAAATTGAGACCTTTGAAAAATTCAACAACTTGTTTTAATTAAATAGATTAAGAACACAAATTACACAGATTAATGCTTTTCTTTAAATCTAAATAATCGTTTTTCAGAAATCCGTGTAATCAATAATTGTTGGATTTTCAACAATATTAAAATGATATACCGTCAAGCATTGCAATATGTAAGTAATCTGGGCGAATTCTCTTACGATTTTAACTTAAGCCGAATTGAAAAATTCTTAGAAAAAATCGGTAATCCGCAGAATAGATTAAAAATAGTTCATGTAGCTGGCACAAATGGTAAAGGTTCCGTTTGTGCATATATATCATCTATTTTACAAGAATCAGGTTATAAAGTCGGGCTATATACATCACCTCATTTAATAGACATAAGAGAAAGAATTAAAATAAACAGAAACTATATTTCGGCAAATGATTTTACAAAATTTACTTGTAATTATTCACCATTATCTATTATTCATTCTCTGACATATTTTGAATTTTTAACAGCAATGGCTTTTTGGTATTTTGAAAAAGAAAAAGTAGATTTTGCAATAATTGAAGTCGGTTTAGGAGGAAGATTAGACGCTACAAATATTATAAAAAAACCTTTGCTTTCAATAATTACCAATATTTCGCTTGAACATACACAATATCTCGGTAACACTATAAAAAAAATTTCAAAAGAAAAAACAGGAATCATAAAAAATAGCGGAGCTGTTGTAACCGGTGCAACAGGAATTGCCTTAAAAACGATTAACAACATTGCAAAGTTTAAAAATTCAAAAGTCTATTCTGTAAAATCAATAAAAAAATATGAACTCCCGTTATTAGGAAACCACCAACAAAAAAACGCCGCTATTGCTGTTAAATGTTCACAATTGCTCAATGTCCCTGAAATAAAAATAATTGAAGGATTAAAAAAAACTCATTTACGCGGAAGATTTGAAATAAAACAATTCAAAACGACACGTAATGCCGTCCTGCCGCCTGTGGCGAGGCTCGCAAATAGGCGAGGGCATAGCGTAGGACCTCGTCATTCATTCAAAATAGTATTGGATGTAGCCCATAATCCTGCAGGAATGTTAGTTTTAAAAAATTCAATAAATAAATATTTCGGTAATAAAATTAATTTTGTTTTCGGGGTTCTCAAAGATAAAAATTATAAGCAAATGATAGCGAATATATCTTCTGTTATTAAAAATGTTTTTATATCGGCTCCTAAAATAAAACGCGCACTAAAGCCTGAAATTGCTTATGCGGAATTTAACAAATATTTAGATAAAAAAAATATCTTTATGTTTAAAGATATAAAATCCGCCGCTAAAACAGCAATAAGCAATTCTGAAGATTTTTGCTTAACAGGTTCGTTTTACACTGTTTCGGAGGGCATAAAATGTCTGAAAATCTGGTAGGAATCGATATTGGTGGCACAAAAATATTGATAATATTGATTAAAAATAACGGGGAAATTTTAAAACGGATAGAATTTCCTATGATAAATAAAAAGTATACCGTTGTCCTTAGTAAAATTTCGTCTGTCCTAAAATCAATCGGAAATTTCAAATCCATCGGCATAGGTATTGCCGGAGATATAGACAGTGAAAACGGAATAATGCGTTATTCACCAAACCTACCATGCTGGAAAAATGTCAAATTAAAAAAATATTTTGAAAGTAATTTAAGAGTTAAAACTGCTGTAGACAACGATGCAAATTGTGCAGCATATGGCTCATATATTCTGGACGGAAAAAGAAAATATAAAAACTTGATAACATTGTCTTTGGGAACCGGTATAGGCGGGGGAATAATCATAAACGGCAATCTTTACCGAGGAGCTACAGGTTCCGCGGGAGAATTAGGACATATTACAATCAATCCTGCAGGACCTAAATGCAGCTGCGGCAATTACGGCTGTATAGAAGCATATATAGGTAAAACAGGCAGATTACGTATTGCAAAACAAATGGGGTTTAGTAAGAAATATTTAGACATCAAATTATTAGGAAAACTATCAAGAAAAGGTAACAAAAAAGCGACAGCAGTATTTAAGAGAATATCTTTCTATCTGTCAATCGGTATAAATAATATTATCAATGTATTTAACCCTGATATGATTACGTTTACCGGCGGTTTTTCAAATGCATGGAATCTATTAAGAATAAATCTAACCAAAGAATTAAAAAAACGAACATTTAAAACACCCTTAAAACATGTAAAGATTATTAAATCAAATTATTCCCAAGATATCGGAGCAATTGGAGCTGCTTATTTGGGGGCAGAGTTAAAAAAATAAGTTAATAAAAACAATTATAGTTATTATGAGATTAGATACTACATACCAAACCATTATGAGTTATAAACAATCTGTCATACTGAGGTCACTGCGTCGACCGAAGTATCTATTCTTTGAGATTATTCACTCCATTCGGTCGTTCAGAATGACATCAAAAATGAAACCATTTCTGGGAGGTGTTCTTTTCATTTTTAATTTTTCATTTTTCATTTTTAATTACCTTTATTGCGCACAGGAAATAGCTATAATATCTGACAAAGTCCAATTTGATAAATTGCATGGAAAAACAATTTTTTCTGGAAACGTAGAAATGAAAACTGGAGATTTATTCTTGCATTGTGATGAAATAGAAGCTTATACAAAAACAAGGGAACTAATGCTCAAGCATCTTTACTTCACAACCTGTAATCTTGAAAATCCGCACTACAAATATTACGCTAATAAAGCACACCTTATAATGAATAAGCGAATAACCGCAACCAACGTTATGTTATACTTGGGCGATTTTCCTTCGGCTGTACTTCCGTATTATTACAAATCGCTAAAGGAAAAAAAATATAAAATTGAAATTAAGCCGGGTTACAGTAATCGTGATAGTTTTTTTGCAAAAGGTATTTTAGGTTACCCTTTTTCAGATTATATTTACGGAAAACTATACATTGATTATTTTACCTATAAAGGCTGGGGAAAAGGAGGAGAGTTCTTATACGGAAAAAAAGATGAAATTAAAGGCACAATTTATGGCTACCGCATAGATGAAAAAAACTTTCAGTCCATACCGGGCATCACAAAAAGATGGAATGCCCGAATTTACCACTGGCAGAATCTGGGACATAACTGGTTTACCCAGGTCAATTCAAATTATGCAAGCGATGAATCATTTAACGCATACTATACCGATGATTGGATAAAAATATACGGCGCTTTGGAATCTTCAATATCTTTTACAAAAAACAAAGAACAAACAACAACCCGAATATCTTTTTCAAGATTCGATGAATTTAATAAAACAAAAAATAAATATTTACAAACTTCCCTTGCAGTACCTTCTGTTTCATTTACAACCAGACAAATTAAAATAAGAAAATTACCGCTTTATTATGAATTAAATTTACGTGGAGCAAGGACATGGGACAAATCATTTATTTCTACCGGTGCCTATACAACATCAGCCTTAGGAGATATTTACTTTTCAAATCCGCTAAACTTAACAAGAAGGATTTCACTAACATCATCGGTAGGATTTACCCAGATTTGGCGAAATAGAGATGAAGTAACCTTTATAGAAAAAGACGTTTATCTCTGGAAATATAGAACAAATTTAAATTTAAATATCCGTTCTACTCGTTCTTTGAATCACCAATTTATCCATGAATTTGAACAACAACCGCATATTCGACACGACGATTATCACGGCGTATTATTAAATAAATTAAAAACTGTTCAGTCCGTATATCTGGACAATATGACTATAAGAGCTTTTACGGCATTGAACATACGCAGAATGCTCAACGAAGAAATAAAATCATTGAGAAACCGACTTGAGGGCATAACCACAGAAATTGATTATAGTCCCAATAGATCTCTTAATATATATTACAAAAATGATTATAATGTTGTATATAGAAAACCTAATTCAGTGCAACTTGATTCATACTTAAAACTAAAAAACGATATTTATATAAGAGATGGTATTTCGTATAACCGTTCCAAGCCCGGACAACTTACATTGTTTACCGAAACCGGTATTAGACCTACAAGACATTGGGAAATCGCTTATAAGATGCAAACATCTTTCAATTATGATTTTTATAACTTTGAAAATTTTTCTAATCTAAGATATTATGAAAAAGCGATAAAAATATACAGAGACTTACACTGTTGGGAAGCTGCTTTTTCTTACTTAGAAAGAATTCCAATTGACCAAAAAGAAAACTATTACGAGCTATGGTTTAACATAAGGATAAAACCGGGCGCGGTAGAAAAGAAAGAAGGATACCCTGAAAACGAAGCAAGGAATTGGTACCCCTGGCGATATTAGAAAGGCAGCACTCAGTAAACAACATATAGCTCTTACTATGTAGATTTAATTTTTATTTATTATTTTTCTTTAAACTGTATCCTGTATACTGTATACTGTTTACTGAATTAAAAACTACTTGACTTTTTGCCTGTTTTGTGTTATAAATTATAACATACCCAGATATAATCCATATGAAAAATAAAAGCAATTTTATATATAAGATATTCTTGAATAAAATTAGAAATATTTCAGGTTTTTCCCAAGTTGAAATAATGGTAACTATACTTGTAATAAGTATAGTTATACTGGGAGTAATTACAACATTCGGCACTATCGGTAAAGGTCTTATAACTTCCAAAACCAGAACGATTGCTAATAATCTTGCCCAGGAAAAAGTAGAATCTTTAAAAAACTATTCTTATGCCCGTCTTTTAATCACATCATACAGCGATTTAGCCACCTACGGTTATGACAATACAAATACGGAATATCAACCCGAAACTCTAAGAGTAGGCGATGCTACTTTCAGGAGATACACAACTGTTTGGCGTGCCAGGGAAGAGGTTGTTGGTGGTGATACAATGATTTCAACAATGACACCAACCGCATCCGACGAAGGTATAAAGAAAATTAAAGTGGAAATAAAATGGAATGAAGGTAATGAAGAAAAAACACTCTCTTTATATAATTTGAGAGATGATCCAAACAGAGCTACATTGGGTGGTGTAGTGTACGGTTTTATTACAACAACTGGTACCGCAGTAGGAATTTCAGGTGCATCAGTAGAAATATTACAAAACCTTAGCTGGACATCACAGACCTCTTCAACAGGTTATTATTTAATAAAAACCACATCTCCTGCGAAGATACAAGTTTCAGCATCAAAAAACGGATACTGGGCGAACACAACCGCAAATCTTGACGTATCAGTCAACCAAAACATCCAACTAACCCAAAAACTCACCGGCACAGTCACCGGCTGGGTAGTGTTTAACGACCATCTTCAAATTTCCTTGATAGCTGCATCCACCGATTATAGCGGTAATGAGCAAGAATACATCCAACTTTACAATCCTACTACATGGGCATGGACTATGAGTGATAAAACTATACATTATATTGATAAAGACGACAACGATCCTGGGGGGGGTGATTCTGGCACAGCAATACTTGTATGCCATAACGATACAATCTCATCTTACGGATATTATTTGATAGCAAACACAGGCACCATTTATATAAATGGTGTAAGTGTGAATGCGGATGCAACTTACGATCAATGCATTGGTGGTCCCTATCAAAACGGTATTAAGAATTCCGTTCCGGGCGGAATAATATTATCATATACTGCGGCAACATTTGCAGAATCGCTAACCAGAAAAATTGACTCAGTCGCATGGGGAAAAACAGCGGGTTTAGGTGCAGATCCACCTTCTAAGGCAATCGAAACTGAAGGATATAAATATGTTGATGCAGGTTATTCTCCAATCATACCGGGAAAACAGCTTTTAAGATTTCATTATACAGGTCAGACATATGGATATGTCAACAATGTTCGTGGCGGCGGAGCATATGATTCAAATAAAAATAGTGATGATTTTTATTACGGAGTTATTCCCAATCTTTGTCCATATAATTCTTCTGTTTCTACTCATCCCGCAAGTGGAACACCAGCATATGGTGCTGTTATTTCTGCAAACGATGGACTTGCTTCACCAACAACTGCATATTATAAAGATAACAATAGACCTAACGGATATTTTTCACTTAACGTTGCTACCGGTACATGGACAATATACATTACATCGGGCAGTTATTTTAGGGAGATATCAAATGTCTCAGTAAATTACGGTGTTGGTACGGCAATTCCAAATAATTCTACTTCACCAATATACCCAGTTTATGCATCCACTAAATTAAACGTTGTTATTCTCTCTTCGCCATCTACCGGCGGATTTGTTTCAGGTAAAGTAGTCCAAGCCGGGACATCAACAGGAATACCAGGCATTGAGGTTACAGCAAGCGGTTTATCACCGGTAACAACCGACGCAAGCGGTAACTTTAATTTTTCCTTATCTGTAGGTTCTTATACAATCAAAGCCAACGCAAATTGCGATGATATAGATTGGACTGAAGATTTTAAAAATGTTGAAGTTACCGAAGGTAAATCTGTTACTACTGATAATCTGGAACTTTATCCGGCAGGAACTATTGCGGGAATCACAAAAAATTCTTCGGGTGACGCTATGCCGTATATCACAGTTGTTTCAACAAGTACAAATGCCTCTTTTTGCATAGATACTGTCTCTGGAGCAGACGGCACTTATCTATTAAAAGGTGTAAAAGTAGCAGATGATATTGTCGTTTTCCCAATATTGGATGCATTAGACGATTATGATTATGACGGACCATGGTTAAACCCGATAACGATATCTCAGGGGAATGAATTAATCAATAAAAATTTTACTATAACTTCTACCTGGGGAAAAATCAGTGGCTCTGTCTCAGAGGAAGGAAACACTATAACAACAGGTGTATTACTTATGGCAACTTCAGGAAGTGCTCCTGCTGAATCACCGCCTATGATTGACTCCTCTTTAAGAACTTCAAATAATATATACGGTGCTATTTCAGATTCAGATGGTGCATATGAAATTCAGGTAAGGAAAGGTTTTGATTATTATATTCGTGCATGGTACACAAAAACTTCCGGTGATACAGTTGTTACTGAAACTAAGACAGGTAGTTCCGCAATTTCAGTAAGTGTTTCATCACCTTCAGCAACCGTAAACTTCACCGGAACTTGGCCCTAATCCCATTAGAGAATAAAGTTTTTTAATTGTTCTCTATTACGCTATATCAGTGGTTATTATGTTAATATCTTTCTCTAACAGGAAAAAAATGTATAAAAAAAGAAAAGGTTTAACCCTTGTTGAATTAATGATAAACATTGTATCAGTCAGCATAATTGCAATGGCTTTGACATCATTATTTTTAAAATTTATCCAGTTCTGGCAACTTTCAAGTGCAAAAACAGATATACAAAGAGACGGAAGGACCTCTATATCTGCAATCAATAAGAATCTTAGACAAGCTGAGGCAACAAGTGTAGTAATTGACAGATACGATTCTAATCAACCACCGTATTCAAGAATATCTTTTACAAAAAATGATGTATCGTATGTTTATTATCAAAAAGACCAAACACTATATGAAGTTATTAATTCAACAAGGGCTCTTGCCAAATCTTTAAGATGCATTTCATTTGTTTATCCTCAAACATCGGATGAAACAATTATTAATATTTCGCTGACGTTTGAGAAAAGAACATATAACGAATATACAAAAGCACTTCAGTTGTCAATAGCCAAAGTCCGAATCATGAACTGATAAAGGCAGGAGAAATAATGAAATATAATTATCAATTTACCCGTTATCCAGATCGTCCCGTCTCATCGGGATTACCCGTTACTCGTAACACTTCTTCAAAGGGACAAGTCGTCATCATAATGTTAATCATCGCGATGATTATAGGTGTGGTTATACCTGCGTTGGTCTATATGTCAAGTTTTGAAGCAAAAGCAATAGTAAAAGAAACAAAATCTATACGAGCATTTCATCTTGCCGAAGCTGGAATAGACAGAGGTATATTTAAATTAAATGAAACCGGAATCTGGGATACCGTTTACGAGGGTACTGCTGTTACAGGTTATAACGGGGATATTACTTACTCTGATATTGAGGGTGGTGAATATAGAATTAAGTTTTCAAGCGGACCGGAAGTAAACCAGATAACAATAAAGGCGTCAGGGAAAGATAAAACAACAAACGAGTCCAGAACGATACAAGCGATATATTACAAAGCAATTGGTGTAACTAGCGCCTTAACAGCCGGTGCTGTGAATGCTGGCGGAAACTTCATCGTTCACTGGGGTCCTATATCATCATTAGCTAATATTGTTCTTTCCGGTTCAGCAGACAATTTTTTCCCGAGAAAATATGCCAGAGTCCATATATATGACAGCCCGAGTTCATCACACGACCATGACAGTCCTCCCAGCGAAGGCACAACCCAAACGTCAGGTCCGGCATGGTGCGACGATGAGTACAGAGAATGGCATGACCAGTATGATGTACCGGATATTCCGGAACTTAACAATAATTACAAAACGGATGCTCAAGCTTATACTACTGCTACGGGAATACCTACATATACCACCGGAAATATAGATTTAACCGGAGCATATGATGGCGGCGGTTCCGCAGCACCTTTTAATGCAATAGCAAATATTTTTACTACATACTATGCTGAAGGTAATGCCACTGTCAAATCTTGTAACGCTGTGGGAGTCTTGATTTGTAAAGGAAACTTAAACATTGACACAAGTAATAAAGGGTCTAATTATGACGCAACTCCTCATTCAAATGCATGGAAGGAATATGTAGT
>DMMW01000068.1:11446-18116 GCA_003452965.1 Elusimicrobiota bacterium | reverse complement strand
GGGCAAGCAAGGTCGGCAACTATCCGCCCCAAAAGGTGGACTAACTCCGTGGTTTGACCCCTTGCATAGTCATCAAAAAGTTTTTCAGATTCACATCAAAACTTTTTAATTTGCTTCGGGGTTGTTTATTTGGTCCCCGGTAGGGAACTCCAAGAAAATAAAAAACCAAGTCACCTTAAGTGTACAAGATTGCTTCTCCCTCACTTTGTTCGGGATCGCAATGACACACCTTCGGCAACCTGGCAAACTATAAGATAGTTATTTGTGCGATTGTGTTATTGTGCGATGGAAATTCATTGCTCTATTGACCTATCACACCATCCCACTATCGCGCTGTTTTGTTGTTTTCGATAACCTGCAAACTATAAGATAGTTATTTGTGCGATTGTGATATTGTGCGATGGAATATAAAATACTTGCTTTTTCAACTACCGCACTATCCCACTATATAACTATCACACTGTCTTTTTAGTTCCACGGTTTTGCGTACTCATCCCGATTTCTCGGGAGCAGCCTTTTCGGGTTTATCCCGTTTGTAATGTAGTATATATTGGTAATTAGATATACAATATTTAAAATATATCATAATCAACATTACTTTACGGGGTCTTTTATAATTAATATTTGCTCTATTATAAATGTGTTGTATTTGAAAGAACAGTTTTAACTGCAAGTTAAAATTAAAAGTATTAAGGTAATATTAAATCTTTTTATTTTTATTTTTAATTGTCTCGTTTCGCTTAGTTAGACGTATTAGAAAAAAAAATGTTCCCGAAAAAAAATATTTGATTGTTAAATAATTTAACAATCAATGATTATATAGATTAGGAAAAGAGATTACACAGATTATAACTAGTAGGTAAAGCTATAAAAAAATGATGCAGGTATGAAAAATAGCTATACTATAGAAGATTTATTTGTTTTTAAAGTTTAAATCTTGCAGGGTGAAAGATAGGATATGTACTGAATCGAAGTTTCTTTTTGTAATTACGCTATAGTCAATTTCAAAAAAAGTCAATTTTAAACCGAAGCCCATACTGTAATTTTCCAAATCATAACCAAATTTATAACCACCTCTTAAAGCAATCGTATTGTTCAAAAAATATTCTATGCCTGCATTTTTCTTAATAATGTTATCATTAGGTTTTAATATATCAAATGCTACTGTTAAATCGGAGTTCTTGGGTAATTTTAACTTATATGCTATACCGAAACGGATGGTTGTCGGCATTGGATCGGAATAGGATATGTATTTTATTGGGGTACCTGTATTTTGTAACACTGTGCCTACGGACAATCTTTTTATTGGAGTTTTATAGAGTATACCTGTATCAATTGCATATGCAGTAGCAGAATATTTTTCTATCATAGTGGAATAGTAATATTTAGTATTTATACCTAAATAAACATTTTTAAAAGTTTCTCTGCAAAAACCTAATGTAAAAAGATAATCACGTTGAAGATTGAAATTTGATATATTTCCGATAGAATCCTGCCATTCTATTTTGCCGGCATCATAAAATAATAAGCTACTTGCAAGAACTCCGATATTTTTTATGTTTTGACCGTATCCGATTAATCCATAACTGATGTTTGCATCAGATTGTTGGTAATACATGCAAGTAAATTCACGTTTTATATTTGTCATACCAGCCGGATTATAATAAAGACCGTATAAATCATCCGATACGGATGTGTAAGCTTCTGCCATAGATGATGGGCGTCCTCCCACATATTGCTTTAGAAGAGATGCACCACTTGTACTTGCACAGAATATATGATTGTAAAAATTAAATATAATAAATAAAGATAAAAAAAATATTTTAAAAATAATATTCCACCACCAACAAACAAAACCGTCATTATAAACGGTATACTGACAACTATTAATTTTTTAGAGGTTAGCGTATAGCGTATAGGGATTAGTAATAGGTTTATTTATGCTAACCTCTTTCCCCTATCCGCTGTCGTTATTTAATTACTGCGATTTTCTTTGTTGCTGTATATTTGCCTGCACGTAATCTTATTAAGTAAACGCCACTGGCAACAACATCCTCTTCAAAACTTCTTCCATTCCAGATGGCTTGATATTGTCCTTCCGGCATATCCTGGTCTATCAGAGTTTTTACGAGTTCGTCTCTTGTATTATATATAGCTATTACAACATGTACGGTATCCCCTGAAGTATTTGTATTACTTTTTGGTATGCTAAAATTGATTTTAGAGGATTGCCCGGTCATTGGATTGATAACAGTATCAGTTGGTTTTATTTCAATGCTGATTTTGTCAGAAACCGCGCTATTTGAAACGGTAACTGAAATTTGAGCGGTTGCATCAAGATTGGATGTATCAATAGCAACAGCTTTAATAGTATGTATACCATTAGAATAATTAGAAGTGTTCCAATTCCACGCATAAGGAGATGTTGTGTCGGTATTTTGAAGGATACTATCTACGTAGAAATCGACTTGTTTTATACTTCTGTTATCTGTCGCATTTACGGAAAAACTTACTATTTCGCTTACTGTTGTGCCATCTGCAGGATTTGTTATTGTTATGGTAGGTGCTGTTGCATCAGGTAATCCGGAATTGTATTCCGCTAATACCTCAGATGCACTTAATGCGGTATTGTATATTTTTATTTCGTCTATTTTACCTTGGAAGTATCTACTCGAGTAACGTCCTACTGTAAACGGAGCAGTGGAGCATTCTATGGTATCAGTGAAAGTGTCTGATACTTTCTGTATACCGTCTACATACAAACGCATATTGTTTGTACCAGCGTTTTTGTCATATGTTGCAACTATATGCACCCATGTGTTTAACGAGACCGCATCCGGTGAAACAACCCATCTCCAATTAGAACTACCGTCATTTATTTTAAATATGAAAATAGGTTTTAATTCACTTCCCCACCAGCGTATTCCATATCTATCATCGTTACTTACCATATCATCCATATATATAGGAATTCTTGTAGGATATACCCAGGCTGATATTGTTACAGCATCGGGTGTATTTAAACTTTTTGAATTAGGGATTGACACATTATCATCTAAACCGTCAAATTGCAAAGCATTCCCCACTTGTCCTGTTGTCCATTCGGGACCGTTATATAGTATTCCGGTATTGTTATTCCCTGATGAGTCTACAACTGTTTTTCCATTCCCTTCGTCGAATTTCCAATAACCTACCAACGCAGGTGTTTTTGCCTGTCCGGAATAGTATTCTGTCAATATTTCTCCAGCGCTTAATACGTGATTATATATTTTTACTTCGTCTATAATGCCGCGCATAGACAATCCGCCGGCATTGCCTATCATTAAGTTATTAGTGCTGACATTTATTGAACTGGCACATATTGAAAAAGTGTAAGGGAAATTGCCGCCTATATGTTCTACGCCGTTTATATATACTCTCATCATATGTCCGTCGCTGGTTGCAGCTAAATGATACCAGGTATTTATTTGACAACTACCGAAAGCAGTTTCTCCACCTATCCAGTTAGAACCGTCTGTGGATATTCTCCATTCCACATTATCATTAGTGTCACCTCTTCTTAATGCCCAACCATAACTTGGAGCAAGTCCCTCGTGTTTACCGGCAATACTATAATAAGCAGTATCTGCTTTTACATAAACCCATGCACATATTGTTATACTGCTTGTTATGTTTAAAATTGAGTTGCTGCCGCAATCTACATAATCGTCTATGCCGTCAAATTCCAGACCTTTTCCTACCTGCCCATTCACCCATATAGGACTGTTAACAAGAGTTCCGGTATTGTTATTACCGGACGCATCTGTTGTGGTTGTTCCACTGCCTTCGTCGAATTTCCAATAACTGACCAATGCCGCATAGCAGATGCTATTTAAGCAAAAGTAAGATAGTAATAACAAGATAATTTTTTTTCGCATTTCAAATTTCTCCTAATAAAATATCAATATTTTATTACTGTATTCTGTTTACTGTTTACTGTATACTGTATACTGTATCCTGTATACTGTATTCTGCTCTTATAATACTGATATCGGTATTTTAATTTTTTTCTTTATATTATCGTTTTTTACTTCTGTATTTATTGACCATTTGCCGGGTTTTATTCCAATTATATAAACGGCTATAACGTTTTCACCTTCATCTAAGTCAATATTATAGTTAATTTTATTTTGGTCAACTATTTTTCCGTTTCTTACAAATTTTATTCCTTTAGGTAATGCAATTTTTAAAGAAGAATTAAGTGTGTTAGCCGTATTATTTATTTTGAATTTAAAAATACTTACCTGATTCAAATTGATTGTTGTGGATGCATATTGTTCAAAAGACTGATTCTTATTTTTTTTATATTGGAACAATACAAAACTTGGAATAAATAATAATATTAATATGCCTGTTAAGATGTATTTTAATTGTAAATTTGGAAAGATTGGTTTAAATCTATATTCTTTTTGCTGTGCATCAAAACCAGTTTGTGCTAATTTTAAATGGAGTTCATGTTCAAATCCGATAGGGACTACTTTTTTCTTCGAAGTGTTCAACAACTCTTTTGTTCTTTTTAATTTAGACATTTCCAACAAACAATCGGTGCAATTAGATAAATGCAATTCTAATTTATTTTTTTCATCTGTTTGTAGATATCCATCTATATAGATGTTCAATAGATTTTTAAATTTTTTGCATTTTAGTTGTTTAATTATGTTCATTTTAGTTTCCTCTCGTTAAGTTAGACGTTATTTTTAGATAAATGTTCCCTTTTTTTCCAATATTTCTTTTAAAAATTTTCTTCCTCTGTTTATTCTTGATTTAACAGTTCCTAAAGAAACTTTGGTTATTTCTGAAATATCTTCGTATGAAAATCCTTCTATATCAGATAATATCACCGTTATACGGAAATCTATAGGTATTTCTAATAATGCCTGTTCTATTTGATTTTGTAAGATGTTGTTTTCTGCTTCCTGTTCAGGTTGTTTATTATTATCTTTAAGCGGTAGGATTGAATCTATTGAAACCGTCTGGAATGAAGTTTTTGTATAAGTTAGTCTGCATTTATCAACAAAAAGGTTATTAACTATTCTCCATGCCCAAGTGAAGAATGAAGAGTTCTCATTAAAATCTTTTAAATTAGTGAAAATTTTTAGTAAAGCGTCTTGTGTGAGGTCTCTTGCATCGGGTTCGTTTCCGGTTAAGTAATGAGCGAGGTTATATATTTTTTCTTGGTATAAAGCAATTAGTTTTTCAAAAGCGTTTATATCACCACTTTTCGCTTTTTGAAGAATGAGAACATTTTCTTTTGATAAGGATTCATTAGACACTATTTCTTTAATTCTTTAATAATTTCCGGAATTACCTGGTACAAGTCGCCTTCAATGGCATAAGTTGCAAGTTTCATCATCGGACATTCTGGATCTTTGTTTATGGCAATTATCCTGTCGGATGATTGCATCCCAACTAAGTGCTGAATCTGTCCTGAAACGCCACAAGCAATATATAATTTAGGTGAGACAGTTCTACCGGTTTGACCTACCTGATGTGAATACGGTATCCAACCGGCATCAACAGTTGCTCGGGAAGCACCGACAGCACCTCCTATCGCTTTTGCAAATTCTTCAATCAACTGGAATCCTTCAGGTTTTCCGAGACCTCGTCCGCCAGTAACTATTATATCAGCTTCCGCCAGGTTGACTTTCTGCGATAGGTCGGCAACGAATTGTAGGTAACTTGTTCTATTTTTTATTTTTGTTTTATCAAAGGATTTCTTTATTATTTCACCTTTTGCGTTTTGTTTTTTCTCAGCTGTTTTAAAGACCTTGTGCCTGACGGTTGCCATCTGCGGTCTATGGTTTTTTGTCAAAATAGTTGCCATAATGTTTCCGCCGAATGCGGGTCTTGTCTGCATTAAATTTCTTGTTTCTGGATCGATATCCAATCCAGTGCAATCGGCGGTCAAACCAGTCCAAATTTTTGCTGCAACACGGGAAGCAAAACTTCTTCCTATATTAGTTGCTCCCATTAAAATTATTTCGGGTTTTTCTTCACTTATTAGTTGTGCTAATAATTCTGAATACGGATCGTCCTGGAATTCTTTAAGTATTTCATCATCATAGACATACACAGTATCCGCACCATAATCAATTAGGTCCGTAGATTTATTTTCAATATTATGTCCCATTAAAATAGCACATAATTTTACCGATAGTTTATCGGCAAGTTCCTTGCCTTTTCCTAATAATTCAAATACAACCGGTGAAATTTCTCCGTGTCTTTGTTCGGCATAAACCCAAACATTTTTATAAAGAGATTTATCTATTGTTTTTGCACCTATATCATCTTTTTCAATTACTATTGCCTGATATTTCTTACAGGATTCAAGACATGCCCCGCAGAAATTACATTTCATCTCGTCAATTACCGCAAGTTTAATCTTTTTATCAGGTCTCACATTTAGAGTAATTGCAGAAAAAGGACATGATTTTAAACAGAGTCCACAGCCAACACACTTATCAGAGACTACATAGATTTTTGACATAATTTCCTTTTACCTTTGAATTATACTTTTATGTTTGTAATAGTTGCCAATCTTGATTATGGTATATATTATAAAAACGCTCAGCAAGCTGAGCAACTACATCGGATGATATTTTTTGAGATGTTTGTAGTTGCCGAACTTGCT
>DMMW01000068.1:0-11330 GCA_003452965.1 Elusimicrobiota bacterium | reverse complement strand
AGTGTAGGGTTCGGCGATGTTAAAATAATAGTCAATGTAGTTGCCGAACTTGTTCGGCGATGTTAAAGGCGCTCAGCAAGCTGATCAACTACATCGAAACTTTAAGATTTGATATATTCTCTAACCTCTGATTTTATATGACTTTTGCTTCCTTTAATTTAGTAACTACTTTTACTGCTTGTTCCTGCGGTTCGCCGGTTACTCGTTCTCCCCCGGTTCTTGGCGGTGGACAAAATACTTTCATTACATTAGTAGGCGAACCGGCAGTTCCTATTTTTGTTTTATCGGCTTCAATAGTTTTTGCCGTATAATGTTTTATTTCCGCTTTTTTAGAAAACATCATCCCCCTTAACGAAGGAAGACGAGGAGTATTAATTTCTTTTACAACCGTTAAAAGACAGGGAACTGGTAGTTCTATTAAATCATAACCGTCTTCCATCATTCTTTCAACGGTAATTTTGCCATTTTCTATTTTTTCTATTTTTTTAACATATGCTATATGTGGTATGTCCAGCATTTCAGCGATACCCGGACCTACTTGAGCGGTATCTCCATCAATCGCCTGTTTACCGCATAAAATTATATCACACAAGCCTGTTTTTTTGATTGCTTGAGCCAAAGTATATGAAGTCGCCCATGTATCTGAACCGGCAAATTCCCTGTCGGAAACAAGAATTGCTTCATCACAACCCATAGATAGACATTCACGTAATGCTTTATCGGCTTGCGGAGGTCCCATTGTTATAACGGTAACTCTCCCGGTAAATCTTTCTTTTAAACGTACCGCCTCTTCTACCGCATACAAATCAAACGGATTAACCTGTGCTTCCACGCCTTCTCTTTTTAATGTTCCGGTTTTTTCATCAATTTTAACGTCGGTTGTTGCCGGAACCTGCTTGATTAAAACAATTATGTTCATTTTTAAATCCTTTACTTATATTTTAACTTTTAACTTTTAACTTTTTTATGAGATCCTTCGACTCCCTATGGTCGCTCAGGATGACCAAGGTAAACCTTGGTCACTTTTTCTTGGCGGCTTTTTTGATTAGATCAAGTGCAATAACATTTCTTTGTATCTGGTTTGTTCCTTCGTAAATTTGAGTAATTTTTGCATCACGCATCATTTTTTCTACCGGATATTCTTTCATATAACCATACCCGCCAAAAACTTGAACCGCATCTGTGGTTACACGCATAGCCACATCCGAAGCAAATAGTTTGCTCATTGCTGAAGCACCTGATACATCTTTATCACCCTTGTCAAGCGCTCTGGCAACTGCATATACTAACGCCCTTGCAGCTTCAACTTCTGTTGCCATGTTTGCTAAGATATGTTGTATTGCCTGAAATGACGATATTGGATGGTCAAATTGTTTTCTTGTTTTAGCATATTCAACTGCTTCTTCAAGCGCACCGGCTGCGATACCCAATGCCTGTGCTGCAACCCCGGGTCTGGATTGGTCAAGCGTTTTCATTGCGACAATAAAACCGGCGCCTTCCTTGCCTAATAGATTTGATTTATGTATTTTACAATCCTGGAATATCAATTCGCATGTTGCCGATGCACGGATACCCATTTTGTTTTCTTTTTTGCCGAACGTGAATCCGGGTGTGCCTTTATCTACGATAAAGGCAGACGCACCGCGGGAACCTCTGGCTTTGTCAGTCATAGCGATAACTGTATATATTTCCGCCATACCTCCATTTGTGATAAAACATTTGGTGCCGTTTAATATATAATAATCGCCTTCCTTTTTTGCCGTTGTTTTTGTCGCACCGGCATCGCTGCCCGATTCGGGTTCTGTCAAGCCGAACGCCGCAAGCGATTCGCCCTTCGCAATTTTTGGCAAATATTTCTTTTTCTGTTCATCTGTTCCGAATAATATTATAGGAAAGGTGCCGAGTGCGGTTGCAGCAAGAGCGAGAGAAATACCACCGTCAACTTTACAGAGTTCTTCAACTGCAAGGCATAATTCCAGAACACCGCCACCGAATCCACCATATTCCTGAGCGATGTAAAGTCCCATTAAGTCCGCTTGAGACAGTTCTTTTACTATTTCCCACGGAAATTCGCAGGATTCATCAAATTCCTGTCTAACCGGTTTGATTTTTTCCTGTGCGACTTTTCTCGCTAATTCGACAATCATTTTTTGTTCATCGGTTAAAAAATAATCCACAATTTCCTCCTTAATACAGTCACAAAAGTGACTGTATTAACCCCGATGCATATTCAAAAATTTTGAAAGAAATATTTGAATGTTTATGCAAGTGGGCTATCATTAAATTACACTGATTGGTCATTTCAATTTCTTTAAAGCATTTTTTGCAGCATCTTGTTCAGCTTCTTTTTTTGATTTTCCCGATCCGGTACCAAGATGCTTCTTGCCAGTTAATACCGCAATTTCAAATGTCTTTTCGTGATCAGGTCCTGTTTCTGTCAGGACTTTATATGTAGGTGTCATTTTAAATTTTGATTGTATTATTTCTTGAAGTTCTGATTTATAATCTGAAGTATTTATTTTTTGCTTTGTTAATATATTATTAATGAATTTTGCAGCGACATCGTAGCCGGAATCAAGAAAAATAGCACCGATAACAGATTCCACGGTGTTTGCTAAAATTGATTCCTTTTCCCTACCGCCGGTTAATTCTTCACTTTTAGAAATTTTTATATAATTTCCAAGTGATAATTTTTTTGCGACAGAATAAAGAGTGTTTTTACTTACTGCGGCTGATTTTATTTTTGAGAGTTTTCCTTCATTATAATTCGGATATTTTGAGTATAGAAATACCGCGGTTGCGGAAGATAGAACTGAATCGCCGATGAATTCCAGCCGTTCATTATACTCTTTGATACCGTTTTCAATTGCATAAGATTTATGGGTCAATGCAACTTCTAAAATATCAGTATTTTTGAATTTTACTCCTATTTTTTTTTGTAATTGCTCTTTATGAAAAATATTTTCAGTCATATTTTTTAACCAAAATTGTGGCATTATGCCCGCCGAAACCAAGCGAGTTTGAAATGGCAACTTTTATCTGTTGTTGTCTTGGCTTGTTTGGTACGTAATCTAAATCGCAATCAGGATCCGGAAATTCATAATTTATAGTCGGATGAATATATCCGTTTTTAATGCAAAGTAAAGTAGCGATAAGTTCAACGGCTCCGGCTGCACCTAATAAATGTCCGGACATGGATTTGGTTGAGGATATGGCCATTTTTTTCGCGTGTTCGCCAAAAACTTTTTTTATAGCAAGCGTTTCAATTTTATCATTTAGTACTGTTGAGGTTCCATGTGCATTTATATACTCAACGTCTTCAGGCCGTAGGTTCGCATCTTTTATCGCCAATTCAATGCCTTTGGCTGATGCGATTGCATTAGGTTCTGGGGCGGTGATATGATAAGCATCGTCAGTCGCTCCGTAACCTGCAATTTCACCGTATATTTTAGCGCCCCTCGCTTTTGCATGCTCTTCCGTTTCAAATACAAGTATTCCCGAACCTTCGCCCATAACAAAACCATCTCGCTGTGCGTCAAATGGACGGGATGCTTTTAGGGGTGTATCGTTTTTACAAGATAGGGCTTTAATGGAACAGAAACCGCCAAAGCCCAAAGGTGTAATCGCTGCTTCGCTTCCGCCGACAAGAGCAACGTCCATATCGCCATACCGCATAAGCCTGAGTACATCGCCGATACAATGCGTGGAAGTGGCACAAGCCGAAGATAAAGAATAATTAGGACCTCTTAAACCGTACATTATGGCTATTTCACCGGGAGCCATATTTGTAATTAACATAGGTATAAGAAATGGAGAAATTCTTCCGGGTCCTTTTTCGTACAAAACCTTGGATTGTTCATGTATAGTTTGTAATCCGCCAATACCGCTGCCGACTATAACGCCGCATCTTTCTGGATTCTCTTTTGTAAAGTCAATTTGAGAGTCTTCTACTGCCATTTTTGCAGCAGCAACCGCAAATCTGACAAATCTATCCATTCTTCTGATTTTTTTCTTGTCAATATAGTCTTCTGCATTGAAGTTTTTTACTTCACAGGCAAAGTGTACAGAAAATTCTGAAGTATCAAAATGGGTTATTGGTCCTGCACCAGAAGACCCTTCCATTAACGATTTCCAAAACTGCTCTTTACCGATGCCAATAGGAGAAACCACTCCAATACCGGTTGCAACAATCTTTTTATACATAATATCCTTAAGAACATTAAAATAAGAAAATAAAAAAAATATGTATGTATTACAGTATTTTTTAATATTTTTTTATTTATTGTCCCATATGTGCTTTTATATAATCAACTGCCTGACCCACGGTTGTTATTTTGGATGCTTCATCATCCGGTATTTCAAGACCAAATGTTTCTTCAAGGGCCATAACTAATTCAACGGTATCTAACGAATCAGCCCCCAAATCGTTTATAAATGAAGCGGTAGGAACTACCTTAGATGCATCTACCCCCAACTGCTCTGCCACTATTTCCTTTACTTTCACATCCACGTCTACACTTGCCATATGATACCTCCGTAAATTTTTCGCTAACGCTCAAAATTTTAGTATTTAGTAATTAGTAATTTGTATTTAGTGCTAGGTATTAATTTATTGATACTTGCGAAAAATTTATCCCTAACTACTAACTACTCTTCCTAATTACAAGATGTTTTCTTTTTCGCTAACGCTCAAAATTTAAGTATTTAGTAATTAGAAACCAGTATTTAATTTACACTGAGGCGAAAAATTTATTCCTAATTACTAATTACACACACTAATTACTATCTTTTTTATTCCTTACTTTTCATCTTTTACATGTACATTCCGCCGTTTATCGAAATTATCTCACCTGTTATATATGATGATTCTTCGGTACATAAAAATTTGACTGCATTGGCTACGTCGCTTGCTTCACCTAATCGATTAAGAGGAATTATATCAGTAAGTTTTTTCTTTGCTTCTTCGGATAATTTGTCGGTCATTGCTGTTTTAATAAATCCGGGTGCGACTGCGTTTACGTTAATATTTCTTGATGCCAATTCACGTGCCAACGTTTTTGTTAATGCTATTACTCCTCCTTTTGATGCTGAATAATTAACCTGCCCTGCATTGCCCATCAAACCTACAACCGATGCTATGTTTACAATTTTTCCCGAACGTTGTTTCATCATTACTTTCGCAGCCGCTTTTGAACAATTAAAAACACCTTTTAGGTTTATTGCAATAACTTTGTCCCATTCTTCGTCTGACATTCTAACTAAAAGGTTATCTCGGGTAATACCGGCATTGTTGATAATTATATCTATTTTTCCGAATTTTTCAACTGTTTTTTTAACCATTTCATCTGTTTCCTGTGATGAGGAAACATCAATTTTAAGTGACAGTGATTCCACATTTTTTTCTTTTGATATTTCTTCGGCAGTTTTTTTCGCAGCGTCTTCCATAACATCTACAATTACTATTTTTGCACCTTCATTAGCAAGTTTATCCGCTATTGCCCTACCGATTCCCTGCGCACCGCCTGTTATTAATGCAACTTTGTCTTTAAGTTTTTGTTCACACATTATTCAATACCCCCAGCGTTTAATTCGTTCTGTCAAAAACTGGCATATTATTGAAAAATCTGGTTTTGAACGATATAGATGTTTTTAGCCGAATAAATCGTTAAGAAATTGGTATGTTTGACGCGGTCGCCATAGGCGACCGAGGAGTTTACCAATTTTAGATTTATGAGGCGTCAAGAAAACATCGTCTAGTGAAAAACCATGATTTTTCATAATTTTTTTGACAGTACCGTTTGATTTAATGTTATCTCATTTTCTATGTTATAAGTTATAACTTTAGATGATATTTTCTTAATCATACCTGATACTACATTTTTTGGTCCAAATTCAATAAATGTTTCACAACCTTCAGTAATCATTTTATTTATGGAATCAATCCATAGAACCGGCGAAGCAACCTGTTCTATAAGTTTTTCTGAAATCTGCTTCGGATCCGTAGTAATTTTCGCATCACAGTTTGTAATTATTGAAAATTTCGGCGTTTTAAAATTATATTTTTTTATTTCTTCCTTCATATTATTCTGCGCCTCTTTCATTAATGAAGAATGAAATGCTCCCGACACTGCGAGAGGAATTGTTTTAACTTTTTTTGATTTTGCAATTTCTTTAGCTTTTTCAATTGCGGCAATTTCGCCGGATATTACTATCTGTCCCGGTGCATTAAAATTTACTGCTTCACAAACACCGATTTTTCCAGCTTCCGCACAGATTTCTTCAACAATACTTTTTTCCGCTCCGAGAATCGCAAGCATTGTTCCTTTTGTTTTCGCACAGGCATCCTTTATAAATTCTGCCCGTTTGTTTACAAGATTCAGACCTTCCTCGATTGTCAATGTTTCGGAAGCAACCAATGCCGAATACTCTCCCAAGGAATGCCCCGCTGCAAAACAATAATAGTTTTGAATATTAAATTTTGAATTAAATACTTTAAAACTTATAAGCGAAACTATAAAAACCGCAGGTTGAGTATATTCTGTTTGTGTTAAAACGTTAATAGGTCCTTCAAAAACTATTTTTTTTATGTCATATCCGAGCAGACGATTCGCTTTTTCAAAAATATCTTTGGCTTCAGGATATTTATAATAAAGCTCTTTTCCCATACCTACGTATTGGGATGCCTGTCCCGGAAAAACCAACGCTAACTTATTCATATTAATCAAAAAATATTTATAATCTAATAACTACTGCTCCCCATGTCAAACCGCCGCCAAACGCAACTAATGTTACTATATCACCTTTTTTTACTTTACCTTCTCGGATTGCTTCTTCAAGAGCAACCGGTGTTGTTGCCGCAGATGTATTACCGTATTTATGAATGTTCAAAAATACTTTGTCCATAGATACATTAAGTAGTTTCGCAACGGCTTCTACAATTCTGATATTTGCTTGGTGCGGGATAATCAGATTTACGTCATTACAGGTTATTCCGGCCAATGCTATAGCTTTTTGTGCAGAATCCGCCATTGCTTTTACCGCTATTTTGAAAAGTTTATTTCCTTCCATTTTGAGATAATGTAACTGTTCGTCTACTGTTTTATGTGTAGTGGGATTACGTGAACCGCCACCCGGCATAAGCAGAAGGTCCGAATAATTTCCATTAGCACCTAAATAGGATGATAATATATCGCTTGAAGAATTTGTTTTTCTGAGTATTACTGCACCGGCGGCATCTCCGAGAAGCACACAAGTGTTTCTATCGTGCCAATCTGTTATTTTTGACAATGTTTCGCCACCTATTACAAGGACAGTATTAAAAGTGCCGGATTTAATCAAATCTTTGCCTATGGTTAATCCATAAATAAAACCAGAACACGCAGCGCTGATATCAAAAGCAGCGGAATTTACTGCCTTTAAGCCTTTTTGTACAAAACAAGCTGTTGATGGAAAAGCCATATCCGGAGTAATAGTTGCAACAATAATAGCATCTATTTCTTCAGGTGATATTTTAGCATTTGAAATGGCTCTTTCAGCTGCTTTTATTGCTAAATCCGATGTTGCTTCCGATTCACTGGCTATCCTTCTTTCCTTTATACCTGTTCTTGTAGTTATCCATTCATCGGATGTTTCTACAAGTTTTTCCAAATCGATATTTGTAAGTATTTTTTCAGGTAAATATGAACCGATTCCGATTATTTCAATTCCCATTTTCATTATCTCCATGGGTCAGGTGGCTTACTTTTAATATATCGGTAACTAAATGTTGAATTATGTTATTTTTTACTGACTCAATACAAACCCGTATTCCGTTTTTTATTGCTTTCGCATTTGAAGAACCATGACCGATTATGCAGATACCGTTTACACCCAAAAGGGGTGCACCACCGTATTCATCATAATCTATTTTCTTTTTAATATCTTTAAAAACACCTTTTAAAATTAACGCAGCAGTCATTAGAAGTATAGGGCTTTTTTTCATTTCTTCTTTTATAAGTTGGATTAAATAATCCGCTATTCCCTCGCTTAATTTTAGCACTACATTGCCAACAAAACCGTCACAAACAATAACATCAACATCACCTTTGCCTATATCCCGACCTTCAATATTTCCTATAAAATTAAGTCCTGATTTTACCAGTAGTTTATGCGTTTCTATTGTAAGCTCATTACCTTTTGAAGATTCTTCTCCTATAGATAGAAGCCCTACCTTTGGATTTTCAATTTTTAATATATCGGTTGAATATACTGAACCCATTATTGCAAATTGCATCAGATTCCTGGGTTTTGAATCGACATTTGCCCCGACATCTATTATTACACAGGGTTTTTTTAAGGTCGGAAAAGCTATTGCAATGCCGGGTCTGGAGACGCCTTCCAGTCTTTTCAATGTCATAAGAGCTGCTGCATTTATAGCTCCCGAATTTCCAGCAGAAAAAAATCCACTTGCCTTTCCATCAGCAACAAGTTTAATCCCTTTAACTATAGATGAATTCGGTTTTTTTCTAAACGCATCTACCGGGGATTCATCCATTGCTATTACTTCTTCCGAATGAGCAATTTGTATCGGCAGGTTCTGTACATTTTTGAATTTATTCAGTTCTGCCCTAATATCAGACTCATTGCCGACAAGAATAATTTCTTCCTTAAAGGATTTTGCAGCTTCAACCGCACCGGCAATTACAACTGTTGGGGAGTTGTCTCCGCCCATAGCATCAACAGCAATTTTCATTTTTTATTGACCTTTCTGTTCCTCAGGTTTTTTTTCTTTGATGCTTATTACTGAAACATTGTTGTAAAAACCGCATTTCAGACATACGTCATGAGGTAGTTTGGGTGACTTGCATTGAGGACATACACTTATATTTACAGGCTCAAGTTTCCAGTTCGCCCTTCTTTTGTTCTGTCTTGATGTAGAATGCCTTCTTTTTGGGTTAGCCATATTTTCTCCTTATACACGGAATTCGCCCGCCCTTTGGGCGAGGTCTCGCCCCTTCGGGGCGGAGACCTACTGGACCGAACTAATTATTTTGTGTTTCCAGTTGGAAACTCCAAAATAATTATATATAACTCCGAAGCATATCCGGAAAATTTTGATGCGATAGCTGAAAAATTTTCGGATGTTTATGCAAGGAGTCAAAAGTCCTTATTCACGGCTGCCCGCCGTGGCGGGGAGACCGTACCAACCGGAACGGTCTTGCCAGTACTATGCACCGTATCTCGCTATAGTTTCCGTTATCTGCCAGTTAACAGTTGAACGCAGGCGGATATTACAATGATATAAAAACTAAATTTTACATATTTTTTATAGAACTGTCAATAAGTTTTTTTGTTTGTTTTGCTATCACTATAGCTTCGTTTGTTGGAATCACAAAGATTTTTATTTTTGATTTTTCGCTGGATATTTCCCCTTCACAGCTTATACAACCTGAATTTTTATCGTCATCAAGTATTATACCGAAACTATCAAGTTCCGATAATATCTTTTTTCTTATTAATGGCGAGCGTTCGCCGATACCCGCTGAAAATATGATATAATCGCAACCGTTTAAAACTCCTATATATGAAGATATGTATTTCTTTGCTCTGTAACAAAACATGTTGATTGCAAGTTTTGCTCTTCCATCTCCCTCCTCACTTTTTTTTATGATAGAACGCATATCCGAACTTATGCCGGTAATTCCTAAAACACCGCTTTGATTATTTAAAATCGCCTGTATATCGCTTGGTTTTAAGGATTCTCTTGCCATTAGATGCATCGGAATGGAAGGATCTATATCACCACATCTTGTGCCCATTATCAGACCCTCAAGAGGTGTGAATCCCATTGATGTGTCAACTGCTTTTCCATAATTAACAGCCGTAATACTGGAACCATTCCCTAAATGGCAATTTATTATCTTCAGTTTTTCTAATGGAATATTAACAATTTGAGACAACCGTTCGGATATATATTGATTTGATATTCCGTGAAAACCATATTTCCTTATTCCAAATCTTTGATAATATTTATATGGTAAGGCATATAAAAAGGCGTATTCGGGTATTGTTTTATGAAATGCGGTATCAAACACAAGGACCTGAGGTGCTTTCGGCAGAAGTTTTTCAATTGCTAAAATTCCTTTTACATGATGTGTTGTATGAAGAGGTGCTATATCATAACAGTTTTCCAAGTTTCTTTTGACTTCGTCGTTCACAATTACCGGTTCAGTGAAGAACTCGCCACCGTGTACTATCCTGTGTCCTACTGCCGAAATTTCATCTTTATTATTAATTATACTGCTCTCGGAAGTTGTCAATACCGCAAGCACTTCATTAATTGCTGTTGTATGATCTTTTGCAACTATCGGTATTTTAATTTTTTTTTTACCTTGAATATGTGCAAGGAAGGTAGTATCTGTACCTATTGCTTCAATTTGTCCTTCAGCCAGGCCTGTTCCAGTATCCATGTCAAACAACTCATATTTTACTGAAGACGAACCGCTGTTTATAACTAATATTTTCATTTCTCTGCCTTTAAATTCTCTTTACCCAACACAAATTCATTGCTAAAATTTGAAAAATCAGTTTTGAACGATATAGCAATATTTAGGTGATAAAAAACTGTTAAAAAATTTCAATTGTCCGAACGAGTCCCGATGAATATCGGGCGAGTGAGTTTTGAAATTTTAAGTTTTATGAACCGTTCAACCCGACATGTCGGGTTGAAAATACTGCGTCTAGTGAAAAAATGATTTTTCAAATTTTAGTTTTCTTCTCCATCCAATCATCGTCACAATAATTTAACATATCTTTTTCTTTGAAAAAGTAATCAATTTCGAATTTTGCCGTATTCGGGGAATCAGAAGCATGAATAATATTTCTTCTGTCATTTAATCCGTATAGATTTCTTAATGTACCGATTTCCGCTTTTCTTGAATCCGTATTTCCTATTATTTTACGTACTTCCTGTATTACGTTTTTACCTTCAAGTACACATAAAACAATGGGAGCGGAGGTCATAAATTCTCTATACGGTTCAAAAAAGAATTTTCCTTTATGAATAGAATAAAAATCATTATAAATTGTATCTGTAAGTTTGATCATTTTCAATCCGATGACCTTAAAATTTACCGTTTCAAATCTGTCTATAATTTTTCCGATTACCCTTTTACATATTCCGTCCGGCTTAATGATAATAAGAGTTCTTTCAGTAGACATGTTACGCTCCTAATTTTTTGTAGTTTTATATAAAATTATTTTACTACAGCTAATTTTTTCAACACTTTTATTGTCTTCTCATTAGCTTTATGTGCTTTTATTAAATATAAATATACACCAGATGCAATACC
>DMMW01000041.1:5267-30804 GCA_003452965.1 Elusimicrobiota bacterium | reverse complement strand
ATGTTAAAAAGTTTTTATGTAAAGCTGAAAAACTTTCTGACTGACTATGCAAGCGGTCAACACACGGAGGTTGGACCAACTGGACCGACCGAGTATGCAACCCCGAAGCATGTTAAAAAGTTTTGATGCAAAGCTGAAAAACTTTTTGACTGACTATGCAAGGGGTCAACACACGAAGTTCGGAGCCACCGCACCGAACGACCTTATTCACGGAGGTCGGACCAACTGGACCACGCGGAGTTCGTAGCAACTGCAACGAACGAGCATGTTACCCCGAAGTGTATCGTGAAAATATCACAGAGATTTTCACGATGGTCTACACAAGGGGCATTCAATTTACCCCGATGCCTTGTTGATTTGTGCCGAAGGCAGAAATCTATCAGGGTAACACCATTTTCAATCACTGTAATCAATGATTTTTAGTTTTTTCAAAAAGCATTTTTATAACTATTTTTATCGCTTCGGGATATGCAATGTGTTCTTGTTCAAGAACTCTCTTCTGTAATATTTCCGGCGTATCACTTTTAAGTACTTTAACTTTTTTCTGCAGGATTATTGTTCCCTTGTCATATTCTTCATCAACTATATGCACGGTACAACCTGATACCTTTTCTTTTGCCTTAATCACTGCGTCATGAACATGTACCCCATACATACCAGCTCCACCATATTTTGGCAATAAAGCCGGGTGAATATTTAAAATCTTACCTCTATATTTTTTTACGAATTCTTCGGAAATTTTCAATAAAAATCCCGCAAGACATACTAGCTCTACTTTATATTTTTCCAAAATTTCAATTACTTTTTTATTAAAATCTTCTTTTTTAGGATCTATATATACTGCCGGAATACTTGATTTTAGTGCTCTTTCTAAACCGTATGCATTCTGCCTGTTACTTATTACGACAGCAACTTCCGCATTGATTCTTTTTTCATTACAAGCATCTATTATTTCCTGCAAGTTGGAACCACTTCCTGATATAAGAACACCTATTTTTACCATTTTTCTAAGAAACTATAACTTCACTTTTACCGTTTTCTATGCGACCGATAATTATTGAATCCTTAAGTAATTTTTGAATCTTTGAAACATTTGAATCACGGACAACCAATATCATACCAATTCCCATGTTTAATGTTCTAAAAATCTCCCTATCAGACATTCTACCTTTTAATTGGATAATTTTGAATATCTCTGGAATTTTCCAAGAATCTTTGTCAATTATGGCATTCAAATTTTTAGGTAAAATACGTACTATATTATCATAGAATCCACCGCCGGTAATATGACATATACCTAATATTGAATTTGGCATTTTTTGGAAAATATTCAATATTTCTTTGACATATATTTTAGTGGGTGTAATAAGTACTTTAGAATATTTTTTTATTTCTTTTTCTGAAAATGCTTTTCTAACTAATGAAAATCCATTGGAATGCAACCCTGAAGAAGGAAGCCCTAAAATCACATCCCCTTTTCTTATTTTGGAACCATCTATAATGTTTTTTTTCTCAACAATACCTACCGTAAAACCTGCTAAATCATAATCTTTACCTTGATAGAAACTCGGCATTTCAGCAGTCTCTCCACCCAACAATACACACCCCGCTTGGTCACATCCGTCTTTGATTCCTTTTATCACCTGCTTTGCAATATTTACATCCAATTTCCCGCATGCAAAATAATCAAGAAAAAATAACGGTTTTGCACCACTACATATGACATCGTTTACATTCATAGCAACTAAATCAATGCCAACCGTATCATGTTTATTGGATATATGGGCAACTTTCAATTTAGTACCGACGCCGTCACAGGATGCAGATAAAAATTTATTATTATCTATAGGGTACAATCCTGAAAAACCGCCGATTGTCGGATTAAGTTTCTTTATCCAGTCAACCAAACTATTCGCTTTATCGACATCAACTCCTGATTTTTTGTAAGTTAACATTGTTATTACTCCTCTTGTCCTTTTAACATCGAAATCCTTCGACTACGCCCAGGATGACGACTAACCCGTCACCTTTTTATCTAATCAACTTCGCCGACCCCTACACTTCCGCCAGCTGGCGAAGGCAGGGAAACCCTGCCACTACTATTGATTCTTTTCCCTTCTAGCTTTCCACCCCTCTACCTATCTCCCCTTGTTTATATTTCTGCTGCCCGGTTTAACCAAAACCAATCCTTTTTTACATAAAGGACATTCTAAAGATTTATATGTTTTTATATTTATTTTTAATGCTGCTGATATTAAATCACTCATATCCGACCTATCGACAACACAAGCCACACCAATAACTACTCCACCATAATCTTTTATTATATTTATTATTTCTTTAACTGAACCGCCGGTGGTTATAACATCTTCCACTACCAAACATTTTTCATTTTTTTTAATTTCAAAACCACGGCGAAGCGTCATCTTCCCATTTTCTCTCTCACAAAAAATAGCACGACATTTTAATATCCTCGCAAGTTCCTGCCCTATTACAATTCCGCCAATCGCAGGGCTTACAACAACATCAATCTTTTTTGCCTTTATTTTTTTTATAAGCAATTTTGCGATTCCTTCTGCAATATCCGGATACTGCAGTATTTTTGCGCACTGCATATACTTGTCAGAGTGCAACCCGCTTGTAAGCAAAAAATGTCCTTCTAATAATGCTTTTTTGGCTTTAAACAATTTTTCTAGATTCATATTATTTCCTTTCTTATAGTATCTACGACTATTAATGGATTTTCAGACTTTATTATCGGTCTCCCTACTACAATATAATCTGCTCCTAATTCTTTTGCTTCTCTTGGAGTTAGCGTTCTTTTCTGGTCGTCATTTGTTTTATTCAATCGTATTCCCGGAACGATTATTTTTAATCCGCTAACTTTTTTAACTATCGATATTTCTTTTGCTGAACAAACAATCCCATCTAAACCAACTTCACTTGCCAATCTTGCTAAATTTTCGACCTGTTCATCAATTTTTCTCATCACTCCGATTTCTCTTAAATTATTCTCATCAAAACTTGTAAGAACTGTTACGCCCCAAATTAAAGGTCTCGGCTTTTGTTGCACCGAAAGTTTTAACATATTTCTTCCACCTGATATATGAAGTGTTGTAGAAAAAACACCTTTCTCACCGGCAATTTTTACGGCATCGGCAATTACAGTTGGAATATCATAATATTTTAAATCAAGAAAAACCTTACAACCTTTCTTATTTATCAAATCAATGATTTCTGGTCCTTCAGACGTGAATAATCTTGATCCTACTTTAAATATTTTTATCTTATCCTTAAGCAGGTCTATAAGAATTTCAGCTTGAGAAATATTATCAACATCCAGGGCTACTATTAGTTCCATATTAAGAAACGATTAAAACAGAGAGTGTTACCCCGTAAAACGGGGTTGCAGCCTCGCTCGGTCCGGTCGGTCCGAGCTTCGTATGCAAGATTACACAGATGTATTAAGACCCTTAATTATTTTTATAGGAATTTGTGGGTCAATAAAATTTCCTGTACCAACCTGTACAGCTATCGCACCTGCTTTGAAAAACTCTAAAGCGTCTTCAACATTCATTATTCCGCCGATACCAATTACCGGTATTTTTAAAAATTTTGCTACTTCATAGATTTTTCTAAGTGCGATATGTTTTATGCAGGAACCTGACAACCCGCCAAGGACAATATTCCCATTTTTATGAAATAACGCAGGCACTGTATTTATCAATGAAACTGCATCGGCACCGGCACTTTCTGCTGATTTTGCTATTTCCAAAATGTCCGTAACATCCGGTGAAAGTTTCACAATCAATGTATGTTTAGTTTTTTTCCTTACTAATTTTACAACATTATAAGTATCGGTTTTACATTTAGAAATGATACTTCCTTTAACATTCGGGCAGGAAATATTCATTTCAATACCTGATATTTTTTCTTTATCCAATATGTTGGCAACCTCCGCATATTCTGATAGCTTTTCTCCCGCAATGCTTACAATTACCGGCGTTTTCGTAATTCCTTTTAATTCAGGCAATTTTTCGGATAAAAACTTTTCCACCCCGACGTTTTGCAAGCCGATTGTATTTATAATTCCATAAGGAAGTTCAAAAGTTCTCGGTTGCGGATTGCCCAGTCGTGGTTTTAATGTAATTGTTTTTGTTATTATCGCACCAAGTTTATCTAAATCAACTAAATCCTTACATTCAATTCCGTAACCGAAAGTTCCTGACGCTACCATCACCGGATTCTTTAATTTTATACTGCCTATTTTTATAAAATTCATTGTTTATTTCCAATTTTCTTCTCAATTTTTTCAATATTCTGATTAATACTATTTAATCTACCACTAATACTAAATGGTAAGTCCGGATATTGACCGCTAAGACTTTTTTCAATATTTCCTAACACATTATAAATATCTGTAATATTTCGAGCTTTCGATGTTATTTTATCAATCTGATATTCAAAAATTTCAGTTTTGATTAAATTTTCAAAATTATATGATATATCTACTTTTAACTTAGCACCATTCTTTCTAGATTCTAATATATTCATAATATTACCATTCCATATCAAATATTCCTGTCCATTATAAATATTTGCTACTGTCCCTTCCTTATAAAATGGTTCGTTTATCTTATACTTAACACTATGGCCAACACCCTTACCATAATTTTTTAAATATATTCCTAAAAAATAATTACCAACGCCAGCATTATGAACAGAATAATCGGCTATTATGTGAGGACTATTTTCATACTCCCATTGTTTATACATAAAATTTAATTGATCTTTAGAAGTGTTCACTAAATCTTTAGTTGTACTAACGTATTCCTCATTAAATTTTGCTATTGTAATAGTAGTATCTGAATAAGTTTTAGTAGTTTTAACTAATTCCTTATTTATCTGATACAATTTTGTTGTATAGTTTGCTAAAACTATTGTAGCCAGAGCTAATACTATAGTTGAAAAACAATTAACTAATTCTATTATCTTTTTCATTTTATTATTACTATTTATTTTCCCCATGGCTGAAAGGCTTTCGGTTTTTATTAGTTATTTCACCTTACACAAGTCCCTTTTAAAGATAGTCCAAATATCTAAACTATAATGACGCTTAATAAGAGTCTCTTACGTTGGTTTAGCGTCGTAACGAGGACGAGAGTTATTCTTAAAAGGTTGTCAAAAACTTGTTCCCATGGTTTTTTTCTTTGTCCCTAACAAATAACTATCTAATTAGATATTTGACTAGAACCGATTTTAGGGACTTCCAAAAATTTAGCGGACATAACCACCTCCTTTTCGGAATTAAATATTTCAATGAACAACAAAATTACACATTTTCAAATTCAAATAATGTTAAATTCCTATTTATCTCTCTATGTGTATGATTTGAATTTCTTTTTATTTCTTCTGTTTGTCCTTTTAACCGCTTCTCAATAACATCATAATATTTTTTTGATATATCCATTGTTATATAGTTTCTTTTCAATTTCTTAGCAACAAATGCTGTTGTTCCTGTTCCACCAAATGGATCTAAAACTATATCCCCAATATTAGAACTTGTCTTAATAATTCTCTCTAATAAACTTTCAGGCATTTGACAGGGATGATCTCCAAGTCGTTCCTTGAAAGTACCGCATACTCTCGAATATTCCCAAATGTCATCAGGTATTTTACCTTTAGGATGTGCCCTTTTATCATTATATAACATTTGTCTTGCTGAAGGAATTCTAATCTCATCACCATTAAATATAAACTTCTCTTTATCTTTTGTAAAATATAAAATATGTGTATGTGAACGATTAAATTTTTTTCTTTGATTCTGTCCAAAAGTATAATACCAAACAATCCAATTCCTAAAATAAAAACCTGCTTTTTGTAAAATAATCTTTACTTCTGCTGCAAATTCATCCCCAATAGCAATATAAATAGAACCATTATTCTTTAATATTCTATGAGTCTCTTTAATCCATTGTTCTGACCATTCATAATAATCATTATATGAACGCTTATCGTTATAATTGTCATATTTTAAACCTATATTAAAAGGTGGATCAGCAAATACCAAATCAATAGAATTATTTGGTAATCCTTTCATTATTTCAATGCAATCTCCTAAATAAACTTTATTATTATTCATTATCCCTCTAAAATAAATAATTCACAGGGTTTAAACTTAAATTGAAGTTTTGTCGGATCTGGGGTTCCGCCTTTTCTTTGGAAACTTAATCTACCTATATTTAGACTTCCCTTTGGTGATATAACAACATCCCCTTTGCCATAAAAATTCATTACAGTATTTATATCTTTCAAAATCCAAGAAGTTATTTTATCTTTTTTATAAAAGCGAGTTACCAACATCCAGTTTGCCGATAAACCACCACGACCTTTAATAATATCACTTATTATTAAAATCTTGTTAGCTCTAAAAAATTCCACTATTTTGTTTTGTATATTTATTGGTATCTCGTCTAAAAAAACTCTTCTTTTATCTCTCAATTTAATATTTAATCTTACAGTTTTTGGTGAATATTCACCAGTAAATAATTTTAACCAATTTGCAATTTCATCATCAAACCCCCACATTTGCTGATAGATGACTCTACCCCGTTATATGTGCCAGTTGTAAGTTAGTGTTTTGTAAAGAACCCGCAATTGTTTTTTCATTTAATTGTGCCACAAATTCTGATGGTGTCATATATTTCAATGAACTATGCGGTCTTTCCGTATTATATTCAATCCGCCACTGTTCAATCAATTCCCTCGCATGCGGAATACTCAAAAACCAATGCATACTGAGGCATTCATCCCTGAATTTCCCGTTAAAACTTTCTATAAACGGATTCTCTGTCGGTCTTCCCGGCTCAATGAAATAAAGCATAACATTGTTTTTGTATGCCCATTCATCCAGTGCGTTGCTTATGAACTCGGGTCCATTGTCCACAGTTATTTCTTTAGGTAATCCTATCGTCTCTTTCAATTTATCAAGTTCTTCTACAACCTTTTTGCCGGTTATTGAAGTATCCGTGTATATCACTGGGCACACCTTCGTAAAATCATCGACTAATGTAAAATTCTTAAATCTGCGGCCGGTACTTAAACTATCATGTATGAAATCCATAGACCACCGCTCATTCCGTCTTGTCGCTGACGCCAATTTAACCCTCTGCACGGCCGCTCTCTTCTTTTTCTTCCTATTGTATATCTGCAGTTTCTCTTCCCGATATATCCGCTCTATTTTCTTATGGTTTACCTTGTATCCTTCCCGTTTTAATTTTATATGCAACCGTATACAGCCATACTTCCTATATTTCTTTGCCAGTTCCTTTAAGCTCTCCCGTATCTCTCCGTCATCTTGCCTATGTTGCTCATACTGCATTGTAGAACGGTGTATTCCTATTACTCTGCACGCTCGCCTTTCACTCAGCCCAAAGTTACTCTCTATGTAATCTGTTGCCTTCCTCTTCACTTCGGGCTTTAGAAGTTTTTTGAGATTACCGATTTCAATGCTGCGTTATCAAGCGTTAAATCCGCTACTATATGTTTTAACCGCCGATTCTCGTCTTCAAGTGATTTCAACCTTTTCGCTTCACTTATACTTAATCCGCCATATTTCGCTTTCCAGTTGTAATATGTCGCATCGCTAACGCCATATTTACGGCACAATTCATCTATCTTTATGCCGGCTTCTGCTTCCTTTAATATCCCGATAATCTGCTCTTCCTTGTACCTGCCCTGTTTCATAACCATACCCCCATGAGTTTAGTTTACCATTTCTAAACTCTAATTTCAACTGGTACAGTTTTCGGGGGTGGGGTCATAGAAATCAACCTTTCTTTTATCAATTTGATTAAAATCTGCATCGGAATTTGCTTTTTTAAGTGATAAATTTTCAATTTTAAGAATATTCCCTATTTTAATTGTTATTCTAATCTGTGCATCAGCTTTTTTATACCTTACAAATTCATCGTAATCTTTTTCAGTAACATTAAATTTAAGTACATTTTCTTTTTTTATTCTTGTAGGAATTTGAATTGCGGTTACAGAATCAATACTTTTAACACTGTATCCCATAATTTCCAACCATTCTTTTGCAACCGAATCATCTTTCCAATTATTGAATTTCCTGCAAATAGCTTTTTCGTTCGCAAATCCACCTTTTGCTGTCCTTGAGCCAAGTATTGCTTTGCTTTTATCTATCTTTTTCACCATATTATATCTTTTGCGTTAAATACCGGACCATCCTTACAAACCGACTTATATTCAAATCCCTGTCCTAAACTATACCTGCCCGCCAACGGTTCCTTGTCCGCCGATGTCTCAGTGGCGGAAGTGGCGGTAACTTTGAACTCTACTTGTCCGCCGTAGCCTTGGCGCAGGCGGATTACGCATCCCATACAGGTCCCTATTCCGCAAACCATATATTCTTCTAAAGAAACAAAACATTGAACACCATTTTTCTCTGCAATTTTAGAAACTTCTTTCAGCATTGCTTTTGGACCGCATGAATATATAGCAGATACTTGATTCAGACAACATTCTTTTAAATATAATGACAGTAAATTAGAAATAAGCCCCTTTTTCCCCATTGAACCGTCTTCTGTAGAGACAATTACCTTACAACCAAGTTTTTCATATTCATTTTTTTGCAACACTTCTTTTTTGTTTTTTGCACCTATAAATACAACAGGTTTAATAGATTTATTTTTTTCTTTTATTTTTTGGGCAAAAAAAAGGAGTGAAGCCACTCCGGTACCGCCTGCTACCAGAATAGGTATTTTGTTTATTTCTAAAATAGGATATTTATAACCATTTCCAAGAGGACCGATTATATTTAAAATATCAATAGATTTCTTTTTTGATAGTTCTTCCGTACCGCATCCTACAACCTTATAAAGAACATTGAATGTATTTTTATCTGTTTTGCAGATGCTGAACGGTCTTCTTACAAATATCTTCCCGGAATCTATTTTTATCATTATAAATTGCCCCGGTTTGGATGATTTTGCTATTTTAGAACCGTTGAAAGTTATAAGAAAATATTTATCCGAGAATTTTTTATTACTAACTACCTTACAGTCAATCTGATACAATTTTTCCTCCATCCATTACTACTTTGCCTGAAACAATCGTTGTAGTTGCAAAACCGGTAAGTTCTTTTCCTATAAAAGGAGAGTTTTTGCATTTTGATTCAAACTTTTCTATTGTTTTTGTTTGTTTAGAATCTATGATAGTGACATCCGCATCGCTACCGACTGAAAGCGTTCCTTTACGCAGTCCAAGTATTTTTGCCGGATTACAAGTAAGTTTAGCAATAACTTCCCTAAAAGAAATTACTTTTTCGTTTACAAGCTTAGTTATTATTAAAGGAAGCATCGTTTCCAGTCCAATTATTCCAAAAGGCGCCACTCTAAATTCTTGTTCTTTTTCTTCAATCAAATGCGGTGCATGGTCAGATGCGATGCAATCAATAGTCCCGTCAGAAAGTCCTTTGCAAATAGCATTTATATCATCAATCGTTCTTAACGGCGGATTCATTTTTGTATTAGTATTATAATCGGTGTTTTTAATTTCTTCATCAGTAAGTGAAAAGTAATGCGGTGCGGTCTCAGCAGTAACTTTTATTCCCCTTTTTTTTGCATTCCTGACTAATTCTACCGAACGAGCCGTACTCATATGGGCAATATGAAGTTTACCATCGGTTAACTCTGTCAACGCGATATCCCTTGCAACCATTATTTCTTCTGCCTGTCTTGGTATGCCTTTTAAACCTAATACAGTAGAAATATATCCTTCATTAATTTCCCCGTTTGCAGAAAGGTTCATATCTTCACAATGAGAAATTACGGGAAGACCAAACATTTTACTGTATTCCAAAGCACGTCTCATTATTATTGCATTCATTACTGATTTGCCATCGTCAGATATTGCAATAATTCCGGCACCTTTCATTTTTCCAATTTCTGCAAGTTCCAAGCCATTACTGCCTTTTGTTATTGCACCTATTGGGAAAACATTGACGATTCCTTCATTTTTTGCAGTTGTTAATATAAATTTTACACCTGATACTGAGTCAATTACCGGCTGGGTATTAGGCATAGAACATACGGTTGTAAATCCGCCCATCGCAGCCGCACGGGTACCTGTCTTTATTGTCTCCTCATCTTCTCTGCCGGGTTCCCTTAGATGAGTATGCATATCAATCAAACCCGGAACCACATATTTCCCTTTTGCATCAATTATTTTTGCATTTAATTTGCGCTTCTTGGATTTTATACTTATATTTACTATTTTTCCATTTTCTATCAGGATATCCGCTTTTTTTTCAAATTTATTTGATGGATCACAAACTATTCCGTTAAGAATTAAAAGTTTCACTTTTACCTCCATCACCGCCGGCAAGTAAATATAATACAGACATTCTTACAGCAATTCCATTTGTAACCTGTTCGGTTATAACCGAATTTTTACTTTCAGCAACTTCAGAAGATATTTCTGCACCTCTGTTCATTGGACCGGGATGCATTATTAAAACATCATTTTTTGCATTTCTCAATTTATAAGAATTTATTCCGAATATTTCGCTGTATTCCTCTAATGTCGGAAACAGGTTCTGTTCCTGTCTTTCTTTTTGTATTCTTAAGATGTTAATTACATCCAGTCTATTAATAATTTTATCAATATTATGACAAACCTCAACATTAAGTTTTTCTATTTCTGTGGGAATCAATGTAGCGGGTCCGACTACAAAAACATTTGCACCGAGTTTATTTAATCCCCAAATATTCGAACGGGCAACCCTTGAATGCAGAATATCACCTACTATTGCAACATTGAGACCTTTTACATTCCCTTTCTTTTCCATTATTGTAAATATATCCAATAGACCCTGTGTCGGATGTTCATGCATGCCATCGCCCGCATTTATTACAGATGCCGAAATTGTTTTTGAGACAATGTGAGCAGCACCGGACATACTATGCCTTATAACAACAAAATCAGCTTTCATTGCTTCAATTGTTTTAACTGTATCTATTAAAGATTCACCTTTTACAACTGAAGAAGCCGGAACAGAAATACCTATTGTATCTGCACTTAAACGTTTCGATGCAAGTTCAAAAGAAGTTCTTGTTCTTGTTGACGGCTCATAAAAAAGAAGTACAACTGTTTTCCCTCTTAAAGTCGGTACTTTTTTAACTGTTCTTGTAAAAAGATTTTTAAAAGGTTTTGCCGTTTGGATTATAAGTTCTATCTCTTCTTTTGATAGATATTCTAAACCTAATAAATCCTTTTGTTTCAGCTTCATCTATTTCCTCCACAAAAACCTTGATTACAGTGATTTTGAAAAACGATTACTGGGATTTATAACTACGATTACACCGATTAAAACCTAATTCTTTAAAAATCTGTGTAATCTGTTTTTTTAATCCGTTTAATCAGACATCTTCATAAGATGTCTCAATCTCCTTTTTTGTAGACTACAACGTTGTCTTTACCATCAGTTTCTTTCAAATTAACGCTTATTACATCTTTCTTTGTTATAGGATAACTCAAACCTATAAAGTCAGGTTGTATCGGTAATTCTCTGCAACCTCTATCAATAAATACTGCCAGTTTTATTGTTTTCGGTCTACCAAAGTCAATCAGTTCATCCATCGCCGCTCTAATTGTTCTACCTGTAAATAACACATCATCAACCAGAATTATATCTTTACCTGTAATGTCAAAAGGGATTTCCGTTTCTTTGACAATAGGTTGCTTTGAAATTCTATCCACATCGTCTCTATATAACGTTATATCCAAAGTTCCGAAAGAAATAGTTTTTTTTGTGATACTTTCAATAAGTGAAACTATTCTTTTAGCAATAAAGACACCACGAGTTTGTATTCCTATAAATACTAGATTATTCACGCCATGCAACTTTTCAATTATTTCATGAGCGAGTCGCCTAAGAGTTATAGACATCTCATTACTGTTCACTATAACTTTTTGTGGAGTTGATTTCATAATCATCCTTTTATGATATCCTTCTCAAGGTAAACCTTGATCAGGATGATTCCGATTTCTCGGAATCACTTGTAATTCCTGTATCCTACTTTTTTCAACTTTAAAGATTTTGTAACAACACCGTTTTCAAGATTTTCTTTGAAATTCAATATTTTTCTTTTTAGCACCGGATTTTTTAAGGCAAGTATCTGCGCAGCAAGTATACCTGCATTATACGCACCAGGCTCACCTATCGCAACCGTAGCAACCGGTATTCCTTTCGGCATCTGTATAATTGAATATAGCGAATCTACACCTGAGAGCGCATCCGTTTTCAATGGAATGCCAATTACTGGAACCGTAGTTAAAGATGCTACGACCCCGGGGAGATGTGCCGCACCGCCGGCACCTGCAATAACAACCTGTATACCTCTTTTTGTTAAATTTTTTGCATAGTGAGTCGTAAATTCAGGTGATCTATGAGCAGACGCGATTGTCATTTCAAATGGTATATTGAAATACTCCAGCACTCCTGCACAATGTTTCATCTGTGGTAAATCAGAATCACTACCCATTACAATGCTTACCAGCGGATTAGACATACTCCCTCCCGAAGGTTCGCTTAACCTCCGCGAACCGAAGGCCTCGCCAATGGTTCATTGGCGGGCCATATATACTATTCAATTATTGAGATAAGCCTTTTATCGCAATGTCTTTGCGATAGTGCATGCCTTCAAATTTTATTTTTCTGACATTATTATACACTTTTTCAATAGCATCCTTTAATGTAGTATCAATCGAACTTACGTTTAACACTCTTCCACCAGCTGTCAGAAACTTGTTATTTTCATATTTCGTCCCTGCATGAAATACAACAGCATCTTTTATATCGCCCAATCCGAATATTTCTTTACCTGTTTCATACTTTTCAGGATAGCCACCGGATGACAATACAACGGAAACACAATAACCTTGATGCCATTCTATTTTATGTTTATTCAACTCCGAATTCACTGTTGCATAAAATAAATCTGCCAAATCTGTTTTTAACAACGGCAGTATTGCCTGTGTTTCTGGATCGCCGAAACGAACATTAAATTCCAACACCATAGGACCTTTTTTCGATAACATAACACCGACATAAATTATGCCTTTATAATTCAATTTTTCCTTACTAATGCCTCCTAAAAAACAATTAAATATTTCATCGGAATCTTTTTTATTAACTATATTTACTGGGGCAAATGCTCCCATGCCGCCGGTATTGGGTCCCTTATCATAATCGTTTATACGTTTGTGGTCCTGAGCCGGTATCAACGGCACAATAGTTTTCCCGTCACAAAATGCAAGAAGCGATGCTTCTGCACCTGACAGTTTCTCTTCAATAACAACTTTCTTTCCCGCTTCTCCAAATGTTTTTTCAACCATTATCTTTTTTAAAGCATCTTCGCATTCTTCAATATTATCACATACGAAAACACCTTTGCCGGCAGCAAGACCATCAGCTTTAATTACAACCGCTGGATTTAAACTGACATATTTCAACGCTTTTTCAAAATTATCAAATATCTCAAAAGATGCAGTTGGAATATTATACTTTTTCATAAAGGTTTTTGCAAATACTTTACTCGATTCTAATTGTGCCGCTCTCTTATCCGGACCGAAAACTTTCAATTTTTTATTTTCAAAATAATCTACTATACCTTCAGAAAGCGGAAGTTCAGGACCCACTATTGTCAGGTCAATATTATTCTTTAAGACAAAATCAGATATTTTTTCAAAATCGAGAATATTGATGTTTACACATTCCGCAATTTTAGAAATAGCGCCGCTGCCGGGAATGCAGTATATTTTCTTCATTTTACTGCTTTTTGACAGTTTCCATACTATCGCATGTTCTCTGCCGCCCGAACCTATTACAAGAATATTCATATTTCCTTCAACCCCGTTAGAGATAGGAATCGTTATTATCGCTTCCGTTTATTATCGACAAAATTTTCAGATATTTATTTACCTTTATTCCTAATTTCATATATTTAACATACAAACGCATCTCTAACGGGGCTAACAGGATTTACCGTTGCTTGCTTTCCTTGGGGATTTTTCAGGATAACAGTTATTGAAACAAGCGAGGCAAAAATCCTCTTTTTTCATTCCGGTCGCTTTAACCAAACCATCTATTGATAGATAGTGAAGCGTATTCACTCCGATATATTTTCTTATTTCTTCAACTGACTTATTTGCTGCTATCAATTCGGATTTCCGAGGCGTATCTATACCATAAAAACAAGGACATTTAATAGGCGGCGAACTTATCCTGTGATGTATTTCCTTCACCCCTGCATGTTTCAACATTCTTATCAGTTTTCTACTTGTTGTACCCCTTACGATAGAATCATCTATAACAACGATTTTTTTCCCTTTTAGAGTTTCTGTTACGGGATTATATTTTATTTTTGCTCCGAAATCGCGTATCTCCTGTTTCGGCTCGATAAACGTTCGTCCTATATAGTGATTTCTTATGAATCCAATTTGGAAAGGAATTTTTGATTGTTCTGCATATCCGACTGCTGCAACATTTGCTGAGTCAGGAACTGATATCACACAATCAGCACCAACATCAGATTCTTTCGCCAGTTGTTTGCCTAAATTTTTTCTTATGCTGTAAACCGATTTTCCATAAACCTTGGAATCGGGACGTGCAAAATATATATATTCAAATATGCAATACGCTCTTTTTTTATTTTGAGAAAATTTTATGGAACGCATTTTACCATTATGAAACGAAACAATTTCACCCGGTTCAATATCTCTGATATATTCTGCACTTATTATGTCAAATGCACAGGTCTCAGAAGAAACAACATATGATTTTTTCAATTTACCGATACAAAGCGGCCGAAAACCATACGGATCTCTTGCTGCAATTATTTTTTTATCCAATATGAATAATAATGAATAGGCACCCTCAACTTTGGTCAATGCATCCGCTATTTTTTCTTCTATATTTTTTTTCTTTGATTTTGCTAATAAGTGAAGTATTACTTCGCTATCGGAAGAAGTTTGAAATATTGAACCTTCTTTTTCCAATTTGTCTCTTAATTTTTTTGCATTACATAGATTACCGTTATGCGCTATAGCAAGATTACCCCCAACAAATTTTATAGATAATGGCTGGGCATTTAGCAAAGATGTTGAACCCGCAGTAGAATACCTGACATGACCAATTGAATTAGACCCTCTAAGATAATTTAAGTCATCTTTATTAAATATTTCCGAAACCTGTCCCATTCCGAGCTTACTAAAAAACTTTTTTCCGTTTGAAGATATTATACCAGCAGATTCCTGACCACGGTGCTGTAATGCATACAGTCCTAGGTATGTTAATTTTGCAGATTCCGAATTATTATATACACCAAATATTCCACACATAATTTTTTTTTAACCAAAAAAACTCTGATTGCACAGATTAAACCAAACCTTTAGAAATCTGTATAATCGTTTTTTTTATAAATTGCCCTTTGCATAGTCAACGGCATTTTTTAATATCATTAACCCATATGGTTCTATGTTTTTATTTCTTGTCCAAAAAGGATATTGCTGCTTTATTACAAATCTTTCAGGATGAGGCATTAAACCGAATATAGTTCCTTCCGGATTGGTAATTCCTACAATATCTTCAATTGAGCCGTTAGGATTATATGGGAAACCACTCTTATCGCCATTTTCATCCACATACTTAAAAACTATTTGTTTTTTTTCTTTTATTTTTTCTAATGTATCATTTTCACAAACAAACTTTCCTTCACCATGTGCAACAGGAAGTTGAATTATATCAGGCAATTCTTTTGTCCATATTTTATTTGCAATACTTTTCATTGTCTTTAAATATACCCATCTACATTCAAATCTTCCTGAGTCATTATTTGTAAGTGTTACTGATTGATTATCTGATATAAACGGAAAGAATCCGGATTTTACCAGTATCTGAAAACCATTACAAATTCCAATTACAAGCCTTCCGTTCTTGATAAATTCTGTTATTTCAGTTTTAAGTTTATATTTCAACTTATTTGCAAAAACCTTTCCCGCTGAGATATCGTCACCATACGAAAAACCACCTGGAATCGCTAAAATCTTAGAATCAGAAAAAGTTTCATCTTTTCTAAGGAATCTGTTTATATGAACAATTTCCGGCTCAGCCCCAGCAAGTTTGAATCCGTTTGCTGTTTCAATATCGCAGTTTGTACCCGCAGTTCGTAAAACTATTACTTTGATTTTATTCATACGTTTTAGAATCGTGAGATGGTGCGGTAGTGCTTGCCCGCCGAAGGTTCCCTGTCCGCCAAAGTTGTAGTGGCGGAAGTGGCGGGCTACCTTTTCCCTTTTGATTTTTTCTTTGAAAAAATCAACGCTTCCCTTACTAAGCCAGCAAACAACGGATGCGGATTTAATGGTCTTGACTTAAATTCAGGATGAAATTGAGTAGCTATAAACCAAGGATGATTTTTTACTTCGACTATTTCAACCAAATCATTGTTCTGTCCAGCGATTAGAAGACCTTTTGACGAAAGTGTTTTTTTATACTTATTGTTGAATTCATATCTGTGTCTATGTCTTTCCGATATCTTTACATTCTTGTATTCTTTATATGAAATGGAACTTTTATTTAAAATACAAGGATAACTGCCTAAACGCATCGTACCGCCTTTCTCGGTATCATCACACTGGCCTGGTAAAAAATCTATTACAGGATATGGAGTGTTTTTATCAAACTCAGAACTATTTGCATTTTTTAAATTACATACATTTCTTGCAAAATCAATAACGACACACTGCATACCGAGGCAGATTCCTAAAAACGGGACATTGTTTTCTCTTGCGAATTTTGCTACTTTTATTTTTCCTTCAATTCCCCGGTCACCAAAACCACCTGGAAGAATTATACCGTCCGCTGTTTTTAAATCATCGCTCAATGATTTGCTTTCAACATCAACATATTTTATTTTTACATTTGTTTTGTTTGCATATTCGGAATGTATCAAAGCAGCACATATACTCTTATATGCATCTTTAAGCCCTGTATATTTCCCTGTGATTGCAATTTCAACTATTGTCTTATATTTTTTCCTGCTTTTAACCATATCTTCCCACTTCTTTAAATCATGTTTTCTGGAAGTTACATTTAAATATTTAAGTATTACTTCATCTAATCCCTGATTTTTCAAAATAAGCGGTATAGCATAAATATTTCCCGCACCTACATCTACTTCTTCCATTACAGCATCTTTAGTGACATTACAGAATAGTGATATCTTTCCTTTTAAATCGTCGTTAAGCGGTTTTTCGGACCTTGCTATTATTATGTCCGGCTCTATTCCTATTTCCCTGAGTTTTCCAACTGATTGTTGTGTCGGTTTGGTTTTTAATTCTCCGGCCGCTTTGATATAGGGAATCAAAGTCAAGTGCACATATAATACATTCTCCCTTCCCATATCTATTTTCATTTGTCTTATTGCTTCTAAAAACGGAAGTCCTTCTATATCTCCGACAGTTCCGCCTAATTCTACTATAGTTATTTCTGCTGTTTCACCAACTTTTTTTATCCGCGATTTTATTTCGTTTGTAACATGCGGAATTACCTGTATCGTCTTGCCAAGATAATCACCGTTTCTTTCTTTTCTTAAAACAGATTCGTAAATCTGACCGGCAGTAAAATTATTTAATTTGGACATATTTATATCCAAAAATCTTTCATAGTAACCTAAATCAAGGTCCGTTTCGGCGCCATCATCTGTAACAAATACTTCTCCGTGCTGATAAGGACTCATTGTGCCGGGATCAATATTCAAGTAAGGATCAATCTTCATTACGTTTACTTTTAATCCCCTGCTCTTTAAAAGCATCCCGATAGATGCTGTCGTTATACCTTTTCCTAAAGATGAAACCACACCGCCCGTTACAAAAATAAATTTTTTAATCATAATTACCTAATCTCTTCTGCCAACTGTTTTTTAACTCTGATATATCGGAGTTAATTACTGATTTTTTCTTAATCCCATTTACAATAAATTTTTTGTTTATAATAACTTTACCAATTTTTGAAAAATTAGTACCTTTTAAAATTTTGTTAAATTCATTTTCTTTTTCCTTTTTTACTTCAACAATAAACCTACTATTTGATTCTGAAAAAAGTATTGTTTCATCCGATTTTATATTCTCAACTGGGACGTCTCTCAGGTCTATTTCCATACCTAACCCGCCGGAAAAACACATTTCACTGCACGCCACAGATATTCCGCCTTCTGAACAGTCATGACAGGAATCTACAGTTTCTTGTTCTATTGCTTCTTGCAAGGCACTCATTTGTTTTTTGGCATTTACAAAGTCAACCTTGGGTAATATTTCATCTTTAGTTATTCCAACTATATAAACAGGATTCCCTGATTTTTTTAAATCCATTGTAATACATTTTTTTATATCATCAATAACTGAAATTGCCGAAATTAGCAATGTCGGTGGTATTGAGAGTGTTTTAGAACCCAACTTGTATTTATTATTCAAACTGTCTTTTCCGGAAATAAAAGGCGTCTCGAAAATTTTTCCCATATCATAGCACGCTTCACACGCCATTACAATTTCACCCATTTGTTCCGGAGTATCCAACGCACCCCAACAAAAATTATCAAGAAGCGCCGTCTTTTTTAAATTACCTCCAACTGCTATCACATTTCTAAGTGCTTCATCTATTGCGGATACAGCCATTGAATATGCATCTTTTTTCCCGTGGAGATTTACGCCGTTTGAGACCACAATACCTTTTTCAGAATCTGATGAAGGTTTCAAAACAGCAGCATCTGAAGGTCCGTCATTTTTTATTCCAACCAGGGGTTTTATAACTGTTTGTGCCTGAACTTCGTGGTCGTATTGCCGTATAACCCACTCCTTGGAACAAACATTGAGCGATGATAAAATTTCCTTTAATCTACTTGCAGGATTTTTACTTTTTATTTTTTTGATAGTTGATTTTTTTTCGTTCCAGACCGCAACTTTATTACGTTTTGGTATTCCATCATGGAGAAATTCCATATCCAAAGAACATACTATTTTGCTATCATAGAAAACCTCAAGTTTTCCTGTGTTGTTAAATTCGCCTAAAACAGTGGCTTCCACATCTTCATCAGTAAATATTTTTAAAATTTCTTCCAAATTGTTTTTTGGTACCGCAAAAACCATTCTTTCCTGTGCTTCCGAAATCCATATTTCCCAGGGCTGAAGCCCTTTATACTTCAGTGGAGCTTTTTCAAGATACACTTTTGCACCGTTTGAAAATATTGCGAGTTCGCCGATTGCCGAAGAGAAACCGCCTGCACCGCAATCGGTTACAGCATTATATAAATTTTTATCTCTTGCAATCAGCATTGTATCCAAAACTTTTTTTTCTACGATTGGATTCCCAATCTGAACAACGGTGGATGATACATTTTCGTCAAGAGAAAGCGAAGAAAACGTTGCTCCGTGAATACCATCCCTACCTGTTTTCCCACCAACCGCTAAAATTATATCACCGGGTAAAACTTTTTTAAATGCCTTATCTTTTGGTAAAATTCCGACCGTTCCGCAATATACAAGCGGATTAAAAACATAACCATCGTCAAATAATATTGTACCATTTGCAGTAGGAATTCCCATTCTATTTCCGTAATCCCTAACACCCGAGACAACTCCCTTAAAAACTCTCTTTGGATGCAAAACGCCTTTCGGAACTTTTTTCTGAGGATAATCATCGGGACCGAAACAGAAAACATCGGTATTCATTATTGGTTTTGCACCGAGCCCGACACCTAAAATATCCCTGATAACTCCACCGATACCGGTACCTGCACCGCCATATGGTTCTATCGCGGAAGGATGATTATGTGTTTCTACTTTAAAAGCAACCGCATTCTTTTCATCAAACTCTATAACTCCTGCGTTGTCCTGAAATACTGAGATACACCATTTTTTATTTAACTCTTTTGTAATTCTAAATATTGTATCTTTTAAAAGATTTTTATAAAACTTTTTTTGCGGCTTGCCGCCAATCTTTGTATAATTAAAATCAATAGAACTTGTAAGTGTTTTATGCTTGCAGTGTTCCGACCAGGTCTGAGCTATAGTTTCAATCTCAACATCAGTCGGATTTTTGCCTAAATCTTTGAAATATTTTTGTACAACTAACATTTCTTCAAGATTCAGGGATAAAAGATATTTCCTGCTCATCTCTTGAAGCTGAGCTTCGTCTGCGCTTAAAATATCAATAGTCTTGACGTCAACCATAAAATCTATTAGTTATAGAGTTCATAGCGTTCATTAAGTTTCTAGAGTTAATTGACTTTTTAAAAGTGTGCGATAGCGGGGTCGTGCCTGCCCACCGAAGATTTCCTGTCCGCCGGTGCATCAGTGGCGGAAGTGGTGGGAGATTGTGCGATAGAATATGTTAAATTATTAAATAAAAAATCCTATCCTATCCCACTAACGCACAATCGCGCAATATCACGATTCTATCAAACCTATAACCCTACAACCCTACAACCCTAAAACTCTATAACCCTATAACGCTTTCCCTGTCTCTATTTTATATTCTTGCACAACTGTATTTGATAGAATTTTTTCTGCTATTTTTTTTATATTTTGCGATAATAATTTACCTTTTAATAAATACTTCTTACCGGTGCGAACATCCAATTCTTTATTGATATTCATATCTTTAATACCAAATTTTACCGTATCAGCTACTGCATCGGTAACACCACTTTTATAATATACCTCAACTGAAACACCACTATCTTTAGAATCAGGATTTATAATTATATTTTGAGTTATCGGGTCAAGTAATAAATCATTAGATATTTTTTCAATTTCTTGTAGTAAAATATCACCCTTAATTTCATATATCTGGAAAACTTTAACTGATTTTATACCTTTAATGCCTAAATCTATAATGTCATTTTTAGTTCTTTTTGACTCGGCATCAAAAACATTTTCTTTATGCTCAATTAAAATCTTGTAATTACTCACATAATCTCCTCTGAACTTCAAGGTATCTTGCCTTGGTTTTATCAACAATATCTTTCGGGAGTTCCGGCACAGGCGGTTGCTTGTTCCAGTTTATAGAAATTAAATAGTCGCGGACAAACTGCTTGTCAAAATTTTCCTGTGATTTGCCGGGCAAATATTTTTCCTTGTCCCAGAACCTTGAAGAATCGGGTGTGAATATTTCATCTATTAATATTACTTTACCATCAACAATTCCGAATTCAAACTTAGTGTCTGCAATTATTATCCCTTTTGATAATGCATACTCAGATGCTTTTTTATATATTAAAATACTTTTTTCTTTAATAATCTTAATAATATCTTTACCTGCAATTTTCTCTGCTTCTTTTTCAGTTATATTTATATCATGTTCACCATCCGGAGCTTTCGTAGATGGTGTGAAAATTATTTCCGGAAGTTTTTCAGATTCTTTCAATCCCATGGGTAATTTAATACCACAAACACTACTGGATTTTTGATACTCTTTCCAGGCGCTTCCTGACAAATATCCACGAATAATTACTTCTATATCAACACGTTTTCCTTTTTTAACAAGCATTGAACGACCACCCAAATCTTTCGCAATATCATTAGGAATTATTTTGGATATTTCATTTATGTCAGATGAAATCAAATGATTTTCAATTATATCTTTTAAATAATTGAACCAGAAAACTGAAATTTTTGTTAAAATCTTACCTTTATCAGGAACTAAAGTCGGAAGTATAAAATCAAAACAAGAAATCCTGTCTGTTGCTACAATAAGTAATTTATCTTCTCCAACTTTGTATACATCCCGAACCTTACCACTATATATCTTTTTTGCATCCATTATTATTTTGTCTCCTTTCTAAGTTTTTCTCTAGCTTCTTCAAATATCGGCTCAGCATATTCGCTATCCCAAGTCCGTTCCTCAAAACTTCTTTTTTCAAGCGTTTTCATAAATCCTTCAAATTCTTTATAATAACTACCATAAATATGAAAACTGTCCGCGATATCCGTATATCTACCAACTATTACCTTTTTGTTTATATTTTTTGAAATTTTGTCTGCAACAATTCTTTGCAAGTCAGTTAAGGCAAATATATTCATAAATGCTGCTTTGTAACCATCTCTTGAACGCCAGTTTGTATTCATATTTAAAACAAGTTCTTTGTTCTCATTTTCCAACATTCTAAACCATATTCTCTGAAGACATGGTGGATCATATGTTTGCGGGTCATACCCCACGTTCCATGTTATCGCCTGTGCTCGGCGTGAATAAGAGGTTTTTGAAAGTTTATCAATAATATAATTTATCTGATTTATAACTTTTCCTTCTATTTTATAAGAAAATATCCTTTCGTGATAAGTATATGTCCATTTATGCTCGGCAGGATTTATCCAGTGGTCATGAATACCGTCAACAACTTCCTGCCTGTATATCTCAAGAGTATCCAGTCCTGCCGGGAAACACCTGTGTATTCTTGGTTCTTTAAACGGGTTTTGACAAACCATTATCATAGTGCAATCCCTGCTTGGCGAATCGCCCGGTTTATCATATTCCGTTTTTACCTGCGCACCTTCGTTCCATGTTTTTAATATCGCCTTTTCCCAAACCTCAGGTAATGTTTCCCCTTCAACTAAAAATACCGGTATGTTTCCATTATTCATTATTTAATTTCCCCTTATTTTATTCCCATTCTATTGTTGCGGGCGGTTTTGATGTTATATCATAAACAACTCTGTTTACGCCTTTTACTTCGTTCACGATTCTTGTTGATATTTTTTGAAGCAAGTCATACGGCATTTTTGTAAAGTCGGCTGTCATACCATCCAAACTCTCAACGATTCTGACAGCTATTACACTTTCGTAAGTTCTTTCATCGCCCATAACACCGACTGTTTTAACAGGAATTAGTATCGCAAATGACTGCCAGACCTTATAGTAATAACCGGATTTTTTCATTTCATCAATTAAAATCCAGTCTGCTTCTTTTAATATATTTAATCTCTCTTCATTTATTTCGCCCATAATCCTTATTGCAAGACCCGGACCGGGAAACGGCTGTCTGTTAACAAGCTCGTCAGGAACATTTAATTTGTGCCCGATAATTCTAACTTCATCTTTAAAAAGATATCTCAACGGTTCAATAAGAGAAAGTTTCATTTTCTCCGGAAGTCCACCGACATTATGATGCGATTTTATTGTAGCAGATGGACCCTTTACGGGCAGCGATTCTATGACATCCGGATAAAGAGTGCCCTGAGCCAAGAATTTTACATTTTTAATTTTTTTAGCTTCTTTTTCAAACACTTCAATAAAGACTCTTCCTATAATTTTTCTCTTTTTTTCAGGATCAACCACACTTTCAAGTTCTTTTAAAAATATATCCTTTGCATCAACAAAACGCATATTCATTTTAAATTCTTTTTGAAATACATGTTTTACCCTTTCACCCTCTTCTTTTCTTAGAAGTCCGTTATCAACAAAAATTGCCACTAGTTTTTTACCTATCGCTTTATGTATTATTACTGCGGCAATTGACGAATCAACTCCACCAGAGACTCCGCATATTACATTGGAATTTCCGACTTTTTTTCTTATCTCTTCAATCTGCTCTTCTACAAATGACTTTAAATCCCAATCCCTTTTTGCTTTGCAAATTTTTAAAACAAAATTATTAAGCAAATTTTTACCGAATTCGGTATGAACCACTTCCGGGTGGAACTGAACACCATAAATTTTATTTTCGATATTTGCAAATGCTGCACAATTGATATTTTCTGAACGCGCTATTTTAGTGAATCCTTTCGGAAGAGTTTTTATTCTATCGGAATGACTCATCCATACATTGAAATTTTTTGGGGTCTTATCAAAAAATATATCTTTTTTATCTATAAATAATTTTGATTTTCCGTATTCACGTAAGCTTCCTTTTACAACCTCGCCTCCGAACATCTTTGCAATAAGCTGCATTCCATAGCATACACCTAAAATGGGAATTCCAAGTTTGAAAATGTAATCATCGCATGTAGGTGCACTTTTTGACATTACTGATGCAGGTCCGCCTGATAAAATAATTCCTGAAGGTTCCTTTTTAAGTATTTCGGCTATATCGGCATTATATGGAAGAACCTCTGAAAATACGTTCATTTCACGGATTCTTCGTGCTATTAAATGCGTATACTGCGACCCAAAATCTAGTATTATTATCATTATTTAAATTCAGAGGTTAGAGATTAGAGATTAGGGGTTAGTAACAAGAATAAATACCTTATACTATTCTCTATTCCCTATCCTCTATACGCTCTCACCTGCCTTGAGTTATTTACCCATTCCGACACGCTGCATCTTCTGCATTATTTTACCTTCGTGTTTTATTTCGGGTGCTATAACTATCTCCACAAGTTGCATTTCCTTAACATTTCTTACCCCAAGCGAACCCATGCTTGTCTGTAACGCACCAACTAAATTCTGAGTCCCATCATCGGTTCTTGCGGGTCCTAAGAGTATATCTTTCAGTTTGCCAGTTAATCCAACATGAATACCGGTTCCTCGCGGTAGATTCTTATGACTTGTTGCCATACCCCAATGATAGCCCTTGCCCGGAGATTCTTCGGAACGTGCAAAACCGGAACCTATCATAACTGCATCCGAACCGCATGCAAATGCTTTACATATATCACCGCCAGTAACCATGCCGCCATCTGCAATTATGGAAACATACCTACCAGTTTTTTTGAGATAAAAATCTCGTGCAGATGCACAATCAACTATCGCGGTTACCTGAGGAACACCTATTCCCAAGACACCTCTTGTTGTACATGCAGCGCCAGGTCCAACACCTACAAGTATTCCTGCACAACCGGTTTCCATTAAATCAAGTGTAGCTGCATATGTAACGGTATTACCTATTATTACCGGAATTTTAAGTGAACCGCATATTTTCTTTAAATCAACTTTTTCTTGTCTGCTCGATATAAAGTTTACAGAAGTAACCGTGGATTGTATTACAAATACATCGCAACCCGCTTCCTGAGATATATTTGAATATCTCTCAGCGTTTTTAGGTATCGTTGAAACAGCAGCTAAGACACCTGCTTTTTTTATTTCGGATATTCTTTTTGAAATCAGCTTCTCTTTTACCGGTTCTTCATAAATTTTTTGAATAATTTCAGTGGATTTTCTGTCCTTTATTTCACAAGCTTTTCTTATTTTATCGATTGCTTCTTCGGAATTTTCGTACCTAGTTTGTACACCATCCAAGTTTAATACCGCAAGACCTCCAAGCTTTCCCAACGCTATTGCAAAATTAACATCAACAACTCCATCCATTGCAGAAGCTAAAATAGGAACTTTCAATTCATAATTTCCTATTTTCGTTGTAACATCTACATCTTCAATATCAATTGTTTTTGTTGAAGGTACAAGTGCTATCTCGTCAAATCCATACGCCCTTCTTGCTTCCCTATCTCTCCCAATAAAAAA
>DMMW01000041.1:2127-5043 GCA_003452965.1 Elusimicrobiota bacterium | reverse complement strand
GGATTAACCGTGAGTACCAGTAGAACCAAATCCACCTTCACTTCTAACTGTTATATCTAAATCATCAACTTCTTCCCAAGAAATTTTTTCTACTTTACAAAGGGCCATTTGTGCAACCCGCTCTCCGGTTTTAATTTCAACTGTTTCGTTAGAACTGTTATATATAATAACACAAATTTCTCCTCTGTAACCTGAATCTATTGTTCCCGGCGTATTTAATACTGTAATACCTTTTTTTATTGCTAATCCGCTCCTCGGTCTTACCTGGAGTTCATACCCATCTGGAATAGAAACCTTCAAACCTGTAGGAATAAGATGTCTTGACAAAGGTTTAATTGAAATATCTTCACCGGCATTTATTAAATCAACACAAGAATCGCCATTATGCTGATATTGGGGAAGTTTTATGTTTTTCTGTAACCGTAATACTTTCACCTGCATTGTTTTCCTCCACTTTATATTCGCCTTTATGTCTATCCTTTAATTCGCCTTTTTTAGACTTGTTCCAATTGGATATTCTTGAATAATATCCGACAATCCTCGTTATCCCGTATACACTATCGGAACCGCATCTTGCGCAATCGCTTTTTATTCCGCGAATCATTCTGTGGCAATCATTACAAACCGTGAACTCGGGTGAGATTGTTATCTGGGCACACTTTGTATTTCTCCATGTTTTTTCAATAAGATTGAATATAGATGACGGTTGCGGTTTTTCTTCACCTATAAACGCGTGTACTATTGCACCGCTCTCTATTAAAGTATGATATTGACTCTGTTTTATTATCCTATCTATCAAACCTATTGGAGCATTCGCTGCGAAATGAATACTATTTGTATAATAGTATTCATCTTTATTTATATCACCCTTTATAACTTCCTTTGCCTGCGGGAACCTTTGTAAATCCACCTTTGCCATTCTTCTAGCAGCCGATTCAGCAGGACTTTCTTCAAGAGCAAATCTAAGATTATATTTTTTTTCGTATTCCTTGGTTCTTAAATACATATAAGATACGATTTTCAGACCTAATTTAAAAACTTCGTCGTTTTCATGAAGTTGTCTGCCCACAAGATGCTGAACACACTCATTGAGCCCCAACATGCCCATTATATATGTTGAATTTTCAAGATCAACATACGGTCTTTCATCTAATGCCGATTTTCCCAATTGATAAAGCGGCATATTTTTATCCGCCATAAGTTTTTTAATAAAAATCTTTTTCTGTAGATGTGCCTTAATGGATAAATCCATATCGTATGCTATTTCTTCAAACAACTTATCAATATTTCCTCTTCCCGCCCGATAAGCAGCCTGAGGAAGATTAATAGTAACATTCTGGAAACCGCAAAAACGCATTGATTCCGGATGTTCTATCATGTAATTGTCTGTTATCTTGGTTCGTAGACGACAACATGCCGACAGTGTTACAGCATCCCTGTCAAAAACAAAATATGGAGTTCCGTTTTCCGATGCAACCAAGCAAGCATAATCCAGAATTTCTCTTTGTCTGGGGTCGGAAAAAGATTCCTCATTAACATGTAAATCACATTTAGGGAAAGCAAATACATGCCCGTATTTATCACCTTTTCTCCATACATCAAGCAGCGCCATAGCAAACATCTGCGCCTGTTTTTCATAATCAGCATATGTCCTGCCGGTATATTTACCGCCCGGACCGATTGCAGGCACATTCTTAAGATACGCCGGAATACCCGTATGAATATTAGCATCCAGAAATAAAACCTGTCCGCCTCTTGAAAAAGCAGATTGTGAAAGCGAGAAAATCAAATACTGGGCTTCCTGAATCATTTCTTCATAACTTGAATCTACAAGATAAGGAGCATAAAATATATTCAAATAACCAACACCAAGGGCTCCTGCATAATATGCCTGCATTGAAGCAAGAAAGGTATTGAGATGTCCAGTAAGAGTTCTTGCATGTTTTGCAGGTGAAGATATTATTTCAAGATTTTCTAACTGTAATCCGTATTTTTTTATATACTCAAGTGAATGACTTGAACAATACACCCTGGTAGGATATCCCAAGTCATGTATGTGAATGCGTCCTTCCAAATGTGCATCAGCGACATCCCTTGAAAATATATTATTCAGTGCATATTGTTTGAGAGTTATTTCTGCTATCGCTAAATTTATAGCCTCAGGATTATGTTCTGCAATATTAGAATTTTCTTTACCTTTTGAAAATATAATTTCTTCCAAATTATATGTAGGAATACCTATTGATGCCTGTTTTTTTATTTTCGAAGAATATCCCAAAACCAAAAGCTCGTTATCTACCAGTTCTCTTAAAAGAGAGGTTGTTATCTTATTAACCCCGGCTGATATAACTCTCTTTTCAACATTGCATGCAATTTGTCTGGCATCAGAATGTGAGATTTTTGCCTCTTTTACAAGAGCATCGGCTATTTTTGTCTTATCCCAAAAAGATGTCTCTTCTTCAACTTCTGCCTGAACAAGTAGCGAGAGGTCTGTTGAATCGGCTTTTTCTTTTCTTTTTGCAACTTTTAATCTTTTACGAATTTCGCTTTTTTCAATACGTCTTCTTTGATATGCATGAAATGTTGATTCAAATCTACCTTCTATAAGGGCTTTTTCTATAGCATCACTTACTGCTTGTGTTATTATTGTTTCTCCTGGGAGATAACTGCCTCGCAATATCTTTAATATATCCCTGACAATTTTGTTTATTGTCTCCTTATTCTCCGAACCGCCTTCCCGGCTTGCCCTTGTTACAGAAGCAATGATTTTACTTTCATCAAACGCTTCAAGCCTATTATCTTCCTTCTTAACATAACTAAACCAACTTTTCATAACATATCTCCCTGGCTTTAAAACCTTTGCAACATAAAAAAGTTTTTAGAGTTAGAATCTTATAACCCTATAACCCTATAACC
>DMMW01000041.1:0-2007 GCA_003452965.1 Elusimicrobiota bacterium | reverse complement strand
ATAACCCTATAACCCTATAACCCCACAACTACCCTTTTAATATTTTTCTCATCAACAATCTTTCTTATCTCTTGAATTTTTGCTTCACTATAAGTTTCAATATTTAAATATTTTTCATCTAAGGTATTTCTTGAAATAAATTTTTGAATATAATATTTTTTATCTTTTACTCTCTTAACTATTTCTTTTACATCTTCAATATCTACTATGCCTGAAACAAGGGTTGTCCTGAACATAACTTCTACAGATTTATCCACATTTAATAACATATCTATTGTTCGCTCAACCGCATCTAAATCTACTTTTATGCCACAAGCATTATTATATTTACTCTTATCCAGTGAAGTTTTTATATCTATTGCAACACAATCAATAATACCTTCATAAATTAAATTTTTGATTATATCAGGATTTGAACCATTTGTGTCAATCTTTACCTTAAATCCGTTATTTTTAATCTCTGTAATTATTTTCTTCAGATTAGGATTTACCGTAGGTTCGCCGCCCGTGATTACAAATCCGTCAATCCAGTTTTTTTTACTTTTAAATTTCTTAATAATATCAACAACCGAGATTCTATTTTCAATTTTGCCTAATGCAAGATCTCTGTTTTGACACCAGGGACAACGAAAATTACAACCTGATAAAAATAAAACACATGATATCTTGCCTTCCCAATCTAAAAGAGATGTTTCGATATAATCAGCTACAAACATTTTCTATTTCCTTATCCAGTAATGACAGAGTATTACCACCCCATCTTTTAATTTCAACGCCATCTTTTTCAATTAAAATAGTAGGTACATCAAATGCGCTATTCACCGCTGCTTCGGTTAAACCGTCAAGCGTATCAAAATCATAGTGAATAATATTAGGTTTATTTGAAAATTTTGATAAAAAAATATTGAGTTTTTCTATAGTTGTCTTACAAATATCACATTCTTTTTTACTAAATATTTTTATTCCTATTCCGGTCTTAAACTCATGATGTTTTGTTGTCTTAAGTGCTTCGTTGGATTTAATAAAATCCATTTTTTCCTGTGTCAACGAACAACTACCGGATTCACAAACTTCTTTTTCCACAATACCCTCCATAGAACCTGATTACACAGATTTTTAACACCGATTACACTGATTAAAACAAAATCATTTTTAATAGAATCCCTTTAAGGTAAATACAAAGATTCAACTAATAGCTCTAATCTGTGTAATCTTGCTGTTAATCCGTGTAATCAAAATTGTTAAAATCTATTTTTTCTTTTTAATTTTTCCAACTCTTTTAAAAAAGTATCAACACTATCAAATTTTCTATAAATTGAAGCAAATCTAACATACGCCACTTCATCAATTTTTCTTAATCGCTTCAACACCATTTCACCTATAGTTTTTGACGGAACTTCCATTATGAAATCCTGCAATTCCATTTCTATCTCACTGATTATTTTTTCTATAACATCCTCTGCAATCGGCCTTTTAACACAGGCCATTCTTATGCCTCTTTTTAGTTTTTCTATATTGAAAGGATCTCTTTTTCCGTCGCTTTTAATTACCGTAAGGGGCGGGATTTCTATTCTTTCATACGTGGTAAACCTTTTTTTGCAACGAATACATTCCCTTCTTCGTTTTATAATTGAACTCTCTTCTATATGGCGGGTATCGCTGACATCACAATCATTCCACCCACAAAAAGGACATTTCATATATACCTATTATACATAGTTTCGGATTATAGCGTTCATTGAGACCCCTATAACCCACCTTTCACAGATACTATATGTTGTATACATTAAAATTATTGGCACTAAATAGCCGTCACCAACTACAACTTGTTCTGCCGAATTGATTTTAACATACTACCTGTAGTTTGTCAAGCGTTTTTTTATTTTTTTTTATTTTTTTTTATCCCGTTAGAAAATGCAGATTCATACTGCAAATGAATCTGCATGGAGCGCAGTCCTGCTTGCCCGTCCCGACTTTTTGTGGGACTGGCTGCAGGATGAAGCTCCA
>DMMW01000076.1:21029-31431 GCA_003452965.1 Elusimicrobiota bacterium | reverse complement strand
ATTTGCGTAAAGGACAATAAAGCGCCTTACGCAGATTACTGGGATCTTACAAATTTAAAAAAAGGTGAATACAGACTTCGCGCTATTGCATATGATTTAATCAACCTTCCTGAAGATATTCCGGAAGAGTTAACAGTATATATTGATGATACTGATTGGGATATTTCTGAATACGGCGATCCTGAGCCTGAACAAAACAATCAGCATATTAAACAAGAAAAAGTAACTAATACAAATACAACAGAAGTAAAAATTGCTGATGGTACAGGAGCTATCATCCCGGCAGGTGTATTAGAAAAGGAAAGCGTTTTAGAAATTAAAACAGTTGACCCGAATATCCTGCCTCCTTCAGAACTTTCAATTGAACCGATAGGCGTATTTAGGGAATATAACTTTAGTGATAATAAGTGCGAATTTGAAAAAGAAATTACCGTAGTTTTACCATTTAAAGATGAAAATAATGATAATATTGTTGATGGAACAGAATATAAGGTAGATACTCTTGAGATATATTATTTAGATGAAATAAATAACGAATGGAAAATCGCCGACAATAATTCCGGTATAGGCGACGGTATTGAACAAAACAATGAAGAGTCGAATACAGCAGAAAACATTTCAACTACTACTGAATCTAATATTGGATATGAAACACAAAACACAGAAACAAATATCACTGAACCTGCGGTTATTTCTCAAATTGTAACTGATACACAGATTGCTCCGATAACTGAAGTAGTAGCAGAAACACCTGTTACAACTCCAGATACACAAGAAACAGTGGCAGTTACTCAGCCCGCACCCGACACACAAGTTGCTCCGGTTACGGAACCGCAAACTAAACCTTTGACCGCAGAAGAGGACGTTATCCCTGCTCCGGCAACTGAAGTAGTAGCAGAAACACCTGTTGCAGATTCAGATACACAAGAAACAGTGGCGGTTACTCAGCCCGCACCCGACACACAAGTTGCTCCGGTTACGGAATCGCAAACTAAACCTTTGACCGTAGAAGAGGACGTTATCCCTGCTCCGGCAACTGAAGTAGTAGCAGAAACACCTGTTACAACTCCAACAACACAGGAACCCTCGGATGTTACACAAAATAATCAAGATAATACAAATATAGAACAAATTGATACTAATTATAATAAAAATGACAGCAATAACAACCATTCAGGGCTTGGTGATGGAACAAATCCGGGTAAAGGACAAGGAACGGAAAACTCACCAAATACTGGAACTGACAATAATAATAACTCAATAAATACTGAAAATAGTGAAAATAACAAACAAAACAACAATGATAATTCAGCAAAGAAAAATAATGATGCTACAAATATAACTGAAAATGAATTGATTAATCAATCAACTATATCAGTAACAGACCAGGATACAATAGTTGTCGCACAGAGTAATACCAACAATCATTCAGGGCTTGGTGACGGAACAAATCCCGGTAAAGGACAAGGGACTGAAAACTCACCAAATACTGGAACTAACAATCCTAATAATTCAACTTATAATCAAACCAATACCGATAAAAATAATAATAACGATGCTGATAATAAAAAGAAAACAACTTCAACATCTTCGTCAAATAAAACCATATACGCTAAAGTCAAACACTTTACAATATTTGGTATATTTGCAAAAGTACCTAAAAATAATTTAAAAAATGTAAGCGTATATCCTAATCCGTTTAAACCGTCCAGAGGTCATACACAAATAACTTTTGACGGTTTAATGAGAGATATAAAAATAAAAATTTATACAATAGCAGGCAGATTGGTAACCGAATTTACAACAACAACTGAGGGAACCTACAATTGGATACCTGACAGTGATTTGGCATCCGGAATTTATATTTACTACATTGAAAACAATAAAGGCAAAAATAAGACAACCGGAAAGATAGGAATAATACGTTAAGGCAAGTATAAATTAAAATTGAAAATAAAAATAGAATCAAAAAAGACTTAATTTTTATTTAAACTTTAAACTTTTAATTGCAGTTTTGGAGGGTGACTTCAGTCATATTCGCAAATGAAAATATTTAAACAACATAAAATTATTCAAATAATAATCACTTTTACGCTACTTTTAACAAATTTAGTAGATATAAAATATGGTGTGGGAAGCACTTCAGCCGAATTTCTGCTCATACCAAAAAGCGCCCGTATATCCGCTATAGCCGGAGCTTTTACATCCATCGCTGATGATTCCAATAGTATATTTTATAATCCTTCGGGAATGGCATTTATAAAAGAAAATACTATCTCATTTACGCACAGTTCATGGCTTGAAAGTATTAATTTTGAAAATGTTTCTTGCGTATTGCCTCTAAAAAATAAACTTTCTATCGGAATAGGTATGGATTATCTTGGTATCAGCGGAATAAAAGGAAAGGAAACCCAGCTATCACCGATTAAAGAATATTCATCATATGATTTATCTCCTGTATTCAGTATTTCCTATTTAATGAATAGAAAATTGTCATTTGGTTTAAGCGGAAAATACATAGAAGAAAAAATAGATGATATAAAAGCAAATTCTGTAGCTATTGATATTGGATGTCTTTTCAGAAATAAAATTAATTCTTTTAAAACATTCTCTGTAGGTATATCCGTCAGCAATATTTGCATAAAAAAACATAAATTTATAGAAATAGAAGAAAACCTGCCGACAAAACTTGTAATCGGTATGTCGTATAAACCAATTGATGATGCATTATTATTATCGTCGGATATCACGGTTATGCGAGGTTCAAAACCATTTATTAATACCGGATTGGAAACACTACTTTATCGCGTATTATTCCTGCGTGCAGGCTATAAATTAGATCCATCTTTTGAAAATGCTTCCCGTATTACTTTAGGCATGGGAATCAATATAAAAAATCTATCCCTTGATTATTCATACCTGCCTTTTGAATCTTTAAAAAATCCCCATATTTTCTCAATTGGATATAAGTTTTAGAATATTGATTTTTTAATATTGAAAAATTAAATATTATTTATATAATAGTATATATTTGTATGTAACTTCTTATACAAAAACTGCATCTAAATTTGAACAACATTTTTTAATTTTTATTATTCGGGAGATTATTATGCGTATTCTTGTAATTGAAGATGAAAAGAAAATTGCAAATTTTGTAAAACGTGGCCTTAAAGAGGAAGGATATGCCGTAGACGTTGCTGGCGATGGGGAAGACGGATATAGCTTAATTACTATTAATTTTAATGAATATGATTTAATAATATTAGACGTTATGATTCCTAAAATAGACGGATTTTCTTTATGTAAAAAATTGAGGGAAGAAAAAATAAATATTCCGATATTGATGCTTACCGGAAAAGATGATGTCACTGACAAAGTTAAGGGACTTAATTCCGGAGCAGACGATTATCTGACAAAACCTTTCGCTTTTGAAGAACTTCTTGCAAGGGTGCGTGCTATATTAAGGATGAGAGGTGCACATAAGGTAACGAAACTTGAAGTTGGTGACATTATCTTGGATTTATTAACACATAAAGTCACCCGTGCTAATAAGGAAATAATTTTAACAACAAAGGAGTTCTCTCTATTGGAATATTTGATGCGTAACGCCGGAAATGTTGTGACAAGAACGATGATTTCCGAACACGTTTGGGATGTTAATTTCGACACTTTTACTAATGTAATAGATGTGTATATTACTTACTTAAGAAAGAAAATTGATGGTGGTTTTAGCAAGAAAATGCTAAATACAATTCGCGGGCGTGGTTATATTTTAAAGAAATGATGCGTTCAGTATGTTAAATAACAAACTTTTTCATCACCTGATGCATGAATTAAGAAATCCGTTAACTATTATGAAGGGGGAAATTGAATTTGCATTAAAAAAAGATAACTCTTTAAAGAATTATAAAAATGTTTTAATTAGTAATTTGGAAGAAGTTAATAGGATTTCGTTAATTACAGAAAATATGTCATTATTTCTAAAATATAAAAATGGAGATGCGATACTTTGCAAAAAGCCTTTAAACTTGGAAATTTTTATAAAAAATGTAACTGATAGTATTAGAATTTTATTAGTGCAAAATAAAATTATTTTAAAAACATTTTTTGAAAATAAAGTGTTGATAAATGCCGATGAGATGCAACTAAAACTTTTTTTCATTAATTTCTTGAAAAATATTATTAAATATACTTCAGAGAAAAATTATATTTCACTAAAATGTAGAAAAAGAAACAATAATGCAATAATTCAAATAATAACCAAAAGTTATAACATATTTCACGAACACATGAATTCTTACAATAAATCAAATAAAAATATTAATAATGAATATCATAGTCTTATCTTACAACTAAATAAATATATAATTGACGCTCATAGCGGCAGTTTTACAATAGAAAAAAAATCCAACCAAAAAACACTTCTTACCGTATCAATCCCATTATAATCACTTTTTAAGGATTAAAATATTTTAATCTTTTTTTAATGTTATTTTAATCATTAATGTTCTATATTACATTAAGTAATGAAAAGATTATGAAAATTAATAAAAAATTAACACTATTTGAAAATTTCAAAAAAAGAAAACCCAATTTAACATTGGTATTTGCAACTGATAATATTTTAAGATTATCTATAGAAATTGATGAATATCTTTTTAAAACTTCAAAATTAAATAGGTTTTCAAAAAAAATTCACAATATTATGCAAAAAATCAATTAGTGAAATAAGGAGGTGACAAAATTCATTATAAATATTTAAATATGATTGTTTAAAAATGAACAATCATTGAAAGTCGGTAATATCAGAGGACTGTGTGTAATAAAAAATAGGTTTTAATGGGAGAAAATAATGAAAAGTATAAAAGATTTATTTCAAAGTGCTGATTGGAAAAAAGAAAAACATGTACCGATTATTGAAACAGCAAATAAAATTAAAAAAGGTGAAGCATGTGACATTATAGTAAGTGTTGGTAGAGAAATCGCTCATCCTAACACCACAGAACATCACATTAGATGGATATCTGTCTATTTTTTACCTGAGGGTGATAAATTTCCACACCAAATAGGCAAATATAAATTCAGTTCTCATGGTGAATCTACGCAAGGTCCGGATACAAGCACAATATATACAAATCCCGAAGTAGAAACAAGTTTCAAGACAGAAAAATCCGGTACAATATTTGCATTGTCATATTGTAATATTCATGGATTATGGGAAAATTCCAAAGATATAGAAGTAGAATAGAGGCAAGTTAAAAAAAAGGTTAAAAGTTAAAATAAAAATAATTATAGATTTAATTTAAACTTTTAATTTATATTTTGCAATTTTTGGGGGTTTTATGGAAAATGAAAAGAAAAAAATACTTATTGTTGATGATGATCCAAAAATTGTGGAACTTATTAGCGTAAATCTCAAATCCGGAGGTTATGAAGTAGATACTGCATACGACGGCGAATCAGCATTGGAGAAAATATGGAATAAAGGTATTGATAGACCGGATTTAATAATTCTTGATTTAATATTACCTAAGTTGGATGGTTATAAAGTAGCCAGGAAAATAAAAGAGAAAAAAGAAATATCTGATATACCCATAATCATGCTTACCGGAAAAGACCAACCATTGGATAAAATTGAAGGGTTAATCGGCAGTGATGCTGATTATTATCTTACAAAACCTATGAATATTGATGATTTAATGATATATGTTATGAAAGCATTATCAAAAAAATGATTTAAGAAACATAACTATTGATTTTATCAAACATAGTATTTTAAATACTATCAGGTTAAACCACTGACATTGCCAGTGGTTTTATACAAATAGAGGTTTCTAAAGTGACTAACTATTTTAATAAACTGTCTTTTAAATTTAAATTAATATTTATCATTTTAATCGTAAACATTTCAATTACATCGCTAATCATAGTATTGATGCAAAACAATATGGAAAAAACTTTAAGAGACAAAATCGGATTAAGAACCAATTCAATGGTAAATATTATAAGTAACAGCTCTAAAATTGAATATATATATGTTATGTTCGGTAATAATAGAAACCAGATTTCCCAATATCTTGAAAGGTATAGCAAAGAAATATTAGACGAACCTGATATAGAATATGTAGCATTTTTTGATAAGGAACAAAAACCATATACTATAATAGGTTCTTTTGAAAATGCGGTATTCAAACCTGAATCCGATAGCATAAGTAACAACAAATACCAAACTTACAGCGTAAATAAGGATATTTTTTCCGAAGAAGGAAATCTTATCGGGCATGTAATGGTTGGTTTTTCAATGGAAAATATAAAGTTGGCATTAGAAGAAAATGCAAAAATCAGCATGAAATTATTATTATTTTCTTTTTTAACAATCAGCTTAATTATTTATATAGTATTGACCTATTTTCTAAAACCACTAAGATCACTATATGAAGCATCTATTAATGTAGTCAGGAAAAACTTTGATTGTTATGTTCCTGTTTTAACTAACGATGAAATCGGAAAAATATCCGAACAATTCAATATTATGGTAAAAGAACTGAAAAGTTTTTATAAAGGACTTGAAAAAAGGGTTAAAGAATCTACCAGCGAATTACACATGTCAAACAAGGAATTACAGGAACAGACAATAAAATTAATGAAACTCAATTTACAGCTAAAAGAAATGGATGAAAAAAAGTCTGAATTTGTTTCTGTTGTAGCCCATGATTTAAGAACACCTCTTACTTCAATATTGGGTTTTGCCGAAACCATCATGAAAAAAGAATTAAATTTAAGCGAAGAACAAAAAGCTAAATACCTGATAATAATTCAGCAAGAATCAAGAAGATTGGGCAGATTGATTTCCGATTTTCTTGATTTATCTAAAATAGAAGAAGGCAGGATACATTTGAAATTTAAAAAAATAAATATAAGCGACATTATTAATAGAAGTATTGAAACATTTAATATTAATAATAAAAATATCAATTTTAAGTTTGAAAGTGACAATAATGTCGCCGAAATAAATGTTGACCCTGACAGGATAAATCAGGTCTTGCAAAACATTATTAGTAATGCCATTAAGTATTCACCGGCCAATTCTACAGTAAATATTTTCTTGAAACAATATTATAATTTTATTAAAATAGGTGTAAGGGATTTCGGTACAGGCATCTCAGATGATGAAAAAGAAAAAGTATTCCAGAAATTCTATAGAGTTGATAATGATATATCAAGAAAAGAAAGAGGTTCCGGTTTAGGATTGACCATTTCTAAAGCAATAATTGAATTACACTGCGGAAGGATATGGGTTGAAGACAATATCCCAAATGGTTGCGTATTCTTATTTACTATTCCGTTACGAAATTTTGATGAATATAAAATATGAATGAAAAAATACTGATTATTGACGATGAGGAAAACATCGTTCAATTATTGATTCTAAACCTGATGGCTGAATCTTTCAATATTGATACGGCGTATGACGGTGAGGAAGGGCTTGATAAAATTGATTCATTTCAACCGGATTTAATAATACTTGATATAAGATTGCCCAAAATGACAGGGTGGGAACTCTGTCGAAAAATCAAAGAAGACCCTAAATATAAAAAAATATCAGTAATCATTTTAACTGCATCAGCACAGAGGACCGATAGGGATAAAGCATTCTCTTTAGGTGCCGATGAATTCCTATCCAAACCTTTTGAAGTAAAATATGTAATAGATAAAATAAAAGAAATATTAGAAAATAAATTAAAGTAAGTTCATAGTTAAAAGTTCATAGTTCATCATAACTTAATACCACTTTTTTACCCAACACTACTCTACCCTGAGCGACCCGTAGTAAGCATAGTCGAACCAAACCAAACCGAACCGAAAGATTACCCATTACTGTTTTTTCCTTATTGTCATTTAAAATAAATTCTGCTATACTATAATAGATTCGTATGTTTACATATTCACAGTATTAAGAAAGTATAGGAGCAAAAATCTCGTCGTAGAAAAAAATATATTTTTGATATTAGAACTATAATCAGATATAATGAACATTATATCTGGGGGTGTAGAAGGCGAAATGCACAGACATTTTTTATTATCTTCTTATCTTTATTTTCCGGCTGTGCAAAAGAAGACTGCAATATTATTAAAATCGCTTTAGTCAGTCCTTTTACCGGTAACCCTACATTCTCTGGCATGGAATGAGAAACGCTATTGAAATGGCTATAGCAGAACGAAATTGTTAGGGAGATGAAAAATGAAACTATTGAAAAGACTTTATGATTGGGTACTGTCATGGGCAAATACCCCTTATGGGGGAACAGCCCTTTTTATATTAGCATTTGCGGAGTCATCTTTTTTTCCAATACCACCGGACGTATTGTTAATAGCACTTTGTTTGGGAAATACAAAAAAATCATTTTTTTATGCGAGCATTTGTACAATTGGTTCGGTAATCGGCGGAATATTGGGTTATTTTATTGGATTTGGCATTTGGCATATAGTAAGAGACTTTTTCTTCACTTTTGTTTTCAGCGAAAAAACATTTAATTATGTCCAAACATTATACCAAAAAAATGCCTTTTGGGCAGTATTTACTGCAGGCTTTACTCCGATTCCATATAAAGTATTTACAATTGCAGGAGGTATTTGCAAGATTGGACTGCCTATCCTTATAATTGCTTCAATCTTATCCAGAGGATTAAGGTTTTTCGTAGTCGGCGGTTTAATATGGAAATTCGGTAAACCAATAAAAATATTTATAGACAAATATTTCAATTTACTCACAATATTATTTACAATACTGCTGTTCGGCGGTTTCATTGTATTAAAATATGTAGTAAAGCATTAAATATAAATTATAAGGGACGAAGTTGCAACAAATTAAACACCGTTGTCCCCTATACCAGGAAATGAATGAACAAGAACACATTTTCATTCCATAATTACGAAGAATTTAAAAGCAAAATAAACGAATTTGAGATTGATATTCCTTTGACAGACGACATATCTATATTGAAATCTGAAATAAAAATAGAAAATACCGCAATACCAAACCGATTATGCATACAACCTATGGAAGGATGTGACAGCGAACTTGACGGAAGCCCCGGTCCATTAACATTCAGAAAATATGAAAGATTTGCAAAAGGCGGTTCGGGAATAATCTGGGTTGAAGCGACTGCTGTTGAAACGGGTGGAAAAGCTGGTCCTCGCCAATTACATATAAATAAAAAATCCGCACCTAATTTTAAAAAACTTGCAGAAATAATCAAAAAAAAATCACAAAATTATAAAGGTAAAAAACAAAATCCTTTTTTGGTTTTGCAACTGACACATTCAGGCAGATACAGTAAACCTAAGGGCAAGCCGATGCCTATAATTTTTCATCATTCGCCGTATCTCGATACGTTACATAAGATTGATAGTAATTATCCGTTAATAACCGATTCTGAACTTGACGAATTACAGGGGAAATATATAGTAGCCGCTAAACTTGCTCAAAAATGCGGTTATAATGCAATTGATATAAAATCATGCCACGGGTATTTGCTTCATGAAATTCTAACGGCACACACAAGACAGGGCAGCAAATATGGCGGAAGTTTTGAAAACAGAACAAGATTTCTTACGGAATTAATTAAAAAAATAAAAAAAGAAGTCCCGGGAATAATTATAACAACGCGAGTAAATATATATGACGCTATTCCGTTTCCTTACGGCTGGGGAGTTAGCAAAAAAAGAAGTTGCGAACCGGATTTGAAAGAACCGCTTGCTCTAATTCAAATATTAAAAAAACTTGGAATAAAAATAATTAACATAGCTATCGGTAATCCGTATTACAATCCGCATATAGAGCGACCATATGATTCGTCTCCATCGGAAAAAATATATAATGAAAGGCATCCTCTTGAGATAATCGCTCAAAACATAAAACTTACTACTGAAATTGCTCATAAGAATCCTGAATTAGCGGTAATCAACACAAGTATGACATGGCTTAGAGAATTTTTGCCTAATGTCGCTGCGGGCATGATAAAAAAAGGTATTTGCCATTTTGTCGGTTTGGGAAGAATGGCGATTGCATATCCCGATTTTGCTAACGATATTTTATCTGATAGAAAATTGGATGCCAAAAAAATCTGTATAACCTGCTCGTCCTGTTCGCAGATAATGCGAGACGGAGGAAAGGTGGGCTGTGTAATTCGCGATGCTAAAATATACGGACCTATTTTTAAAAAATGCAGAAAAGCGAGTCCGGTGGACGGAGTTTAAATTGTTGACATAACTAAAACTAAATTGAAGGATGCTTTTTTTTAATGCAATTTTTCTTGTCTTTTTGTCGATTTTTTGCTAAAATAGGGCTTACTGAAAAATGCTAATAAAAACGAAATGACGACGGTAATTATATACAAAT
>DMMW01000076.1:15946-20881 GCA_003452965.1 Elusimicrobiota bacterium | reverse complement strand
AAAACCTTGCACTTTTTGATACACATGAATTTTTCAGTAAGCCCTATGGGATGCTGCCTGCCTGCCAAAGTTCCTTGGGAACGTAGGCATGGAGTTTTTCAGCAGACCCTAAAATAAAGTTGTAATTATTAAAATAGTGGGAAAATATGACGGGTGTTCCCTTTGTATAATCGCCATAAAAATTTCTTTAGATATTTTTATGGCATACTGCGGGGTTAAAATTTTGAATTTACGTAGGGAATGCAAAATTTTAAGTGGGGTTGCATAGTGGCCGAGTGCGGTGGTTTGCTAATACTAATCAATATCCTTGTATTTTCTATGTCTCGTCAAAAGATATGTCTTATATCTACCTTCTTTTACCCTCATTTTCATATTAACTATTCCAAAAGATACCCCAATAAAAAAAAATCTCTGGAGTCAGAACTTAAGTATTTAAAATGTGATGTGAAAAATGTAGTATAGTAGAATGAGTAGACCGTTAAGAATAAAATATTATGGAGCAAAAATATATTAAAGGAAAATTCATAGGTGTTAGATAAGGGAGGACAGGAGAAAGTATGAATAAATCAGCAAGAAAACCAAAAGTAGCAGATTTCAAGTTATTAAAGTGTCCGACCGGCATACAGGGGGTGGATGAGATTACGTTCGGCGGATTGCCTCGTGAACGGACTACGCTTGTGTGCGGTAATGCAGGGTGCGGAAAGACGCTGTTCGCTATGGAATTTCTTGTTCGCGGAGCAAATGAGTTTAACGAGCCGGGCGTCTATATGTCATTTGAAGAGAATGCTGAAGAATTGACAAAGAATTTTTATTCACTGGGATTTGAATTGAATTATCTTATCAATCACAAAAAGTTGATTATTGATTATGTTTTTATTGAACGCAGTGAAATAGAGGAAGCAGGTGAGTATGACCTTGAAGGATTATTCGTAAGACTGGGACATGCAATCGATTCTATAGGCGCAAAGCGGGTAGTGTTGGATACCATTGAAGCGCTCTTTTCTGGATTAAAAAATGAAAATGTCCTGAGAGCAGAACTAAGAAGGCTTTTCCGCTGGCTTAAGGCTAAAGGTGTTACAACCATAATAACGGGCGAACGAGGTGATAAAAGCCTGTCAAGATACGGTCTTGAGGAATATGTTGCAGATTGCGTTATTATTCTGGACCATAGGGTAAATGAGCAGATTTCAACCAGGCGTTTTAAAATAATAAAATATCGCGGTTCAAGACACGGCAGCAACGAATACCCGTTTTTAATAGATAAAAAAGGATTATCAGTAATTCCTGTCACTTCATTAGGACTGGACTACCCCGTATCTTCTGACAGAGTTTCATCCGGGGTAAAAGGTCTTGATGAGATGTTCGAAAAAAAAGGATATTATCGCGGCAGTGCTATTCTCTTTTCCGGTGGTTCAGGAACAGGAAAAACAAGTTTTACTTCTCATTTCGCTGATTCTGTATGCCGCCGCGGAGAGAAATGTCTCTTCTTCGCTTTTGAAGAGTCCGAAAACCAGATAATCCGGGATATGAACAATATAGGCATCAACCTTAAAAAATGGAAAAATAAAGACCTTTTACTCATTTCGGCTTCTCGTCCCGCGATTTTCGGGTTGGAGATGCACCTTATGAACGCACACAATATGATAAACGAATTCAAGCCCAATGTTGTGGTGTTCGATCCGATATCTAATTTAATTAATTCAGGTACACTCATCGAAGCACAAGCAATGTTAACCAGACTCATCGATTTTTTGAAAGCTGCTCAAATAACTCTTCTCATGACAGACATGTTCACCATAGGTGATAGATCTGAACAGACAGAAATGAACATCTCTTCTCTATGCGATTCATGGGTAAAACTGCAGAATATTGAAAGAGGCAATGAGTATATCCGAACTATAAGTATTCTGAAATCACGAGGCATGAATCACTCTAATCAGACAAGGGAATTCTTAATAACCTATAAGGGTGTGCAGATAAATAATAGTTCAAAAAGCCCAAGGGAGGTCTTATGACCAAGCAAAAAAAAAGATGGATACTAAAGTTGTATATCGCCGGTCAGACAACCAAATCGATAACAGCATTTGCGAATATTAAGAAAATATGCGAGGAGCATCTCAAAGGAAAGTATTCAATTAGGATAATTGATTTGTTAAAGAATCCAAAACTTGCTAAAGGGGACCAGATACTGGCTATTCCAACGCTTATAAAGCAATTACCGCTTCCCTTAAAGAAGATTATAGGCGATTTTTCTAACACACAAAAAGTTCTTGTTGGCTTAGATATAGTGGCGAAAAAATAAAAAGGGATTGTTAGTATGTCCAAAAAAAATATAAAAAAGTTTCCAAAACAGAATGTTGAAAAAAAAAGGCAGGAAAAATATGTGCTAAAGCTTTTTGTGTCAGGATTAACTCTGAAATCTCAAAGGGCAATAGCGAATATAAAGAAAATATGCCATGAATACCTGGAAGGACGGCATGATCTTGAAATAATAGATATTTATCAAAATCCGATATTTGCCAAAGACGGGCATATTATTGCAGCGCCTACCTTAATTAAGGAGTTTCCCGGTCCTTTGCGAAAATTTATTGGCGATATGTCAAATACCGAGAAGATTCTTGGGGGTCTGGATTTAATATCAAAAGAAAAGAATAAGACACTCGAAAATGAGAACAGAAAAGAAAACATCACAGGAACTTTAAAGGAAAATGAAAAGTTGCGTCTTAGACTCAATGAAGTAGAAGAAGCTCTAAATGCTATACGAAAAGGTAAAGTTGATGCGCTTGTCGTATCCGGACATAAAGGTGAAAAGGTCTTTACTTTTAAAGGCGCTGATTATGCTTATCGCGTTCTTATAGAGACCATGAACGAAGGTGCATCTACTCTTACTCCAGAAGGCACAGTGATGTATTGTAATAAGCGCCTGTCAGAAATGCTTATGATTCCGATTAAAAAAATTATTGGCCACTCAATAAAAGAATTTATTCAACCGCAAAATATTTCAATATATGATTCGATTATATCGCAAGGGTTGCGGGGTTCAAGCAGCGGAGAGATTACATTTAGGAGAAGAGATGGAACAATTTTATCGGCGAATATCTCTTGCAGTCCTTTAAAAATAGATAAAGTTGGTATCTGTATGGTTATCACAGATTTAACTTTAAAGAAGCGGGAAGAATTAGTGATTAACACACAACGTGAGGAGCTTCTGCATGTCACCAGGGTAGGAAAACTTGCGGAATTTGTCTCGTCCTTGGCCCATGAAATCAGACAACCTCTTACGGCGATTCTTTCCTATGCCCAGTCTGCTCAACGGATGCTCGTAGGCAGGGAACCTAAACTTCGGGAAATTCTTAAGTACATCATTAATGATGACCAGCGGGCAGCCAATGTAATTCATCAAATACGTTCACTGCTAAAGAAAAGTGCGACTGAAATGAAACTGATAGATATCAATGTCCTTATTAATGAGACCGTTGTGCTTATTGATACCGATGCCACCATAAGGAAAAATGTCTTAAAAATAAATCTTAAGAGTAATCTTCCGCTTGTCCGCGGCGATCGGATACAACTGCAACAGGTTCTCCTGAATCTTATCAGTAATAGCTTCGATGCCTTGGAGAGTAGTAAAGGTGCCCGAGAAATATTGATTCGCACATTGCGTAAAGATACCGGCATGATTATTGTGGAGGTGAAGGATTCCGGATGCGGAATACCTAAACGCAACATACCCAAGCTTTTCACGCGGTTTTTTACAAGCAAACCGGATGGTTTGGGTATGGGATTATCAATTAGCCGTTCAATTATTGAGTCGCATGGCGGGCGATTGGATGTAAAAAACAATGCTAATAGCGGCACTACCTTTTATTTCACTATTCCTATCGGCACGAAGGAAACTTAGTTTTCAGGAAGGGTAAACTAATGAATAATACCAAGCCGCTTATCTATGTCGTTGATGACAACGTCTCTATATGCAGGGCACTAACCTTATTGTTAAAATCACACGGGTTTAAAGTTGAAACGTTCACGCGAGCATCAGACTTTCTGGCATATAAGCATCCAAATTTGCCGTCATGTCTAATTTTGGATATTCGCCTGCCGGATATAAATGGGCTTGTCCTTCAAGATACCATGGTATCACGGAAACTTAACATACCCATTATCTTTATCACCGGACACGGAGATATCCCGATGAGCGTGCAAGGTATGAAGGCAGGAGCTATTGATTTTCTTCCCAAACCCTTTACTGAAAAAAAACTACTTAATGCTATTACACTTGCCATCTCAAAAAATATAGCTCAAATAAAAGTACACGCTGAAATATCAAAAATCAAACGCCGTGCCAGGACATTGTCTCCGCGAGAGCTGGAAGTTTTTCGTTTAGTAGCCAAGGGAATGCTGAGTAAACAGATTGCCTACAAGCGTGGAATTTCCCTTCAGACGATAAAAATTCACCGTGGTCGCGTGATGAAGAAGATGAAAGCCGAAAATGTAACAGAACTAATCCATTTCGCCCAAAAAGCAGGCATTACTTCCTCTAAAGAATAAACAATATTCTATTTCCCTTATCATATTTCACTGATTACTCGCAAAGTTTTTATTAATGTCTGAATTGTATTTGTAGAGATTGCTCTGCGTAGTTTGATGTTCAGGAATTTCGATGTTTTCTGTAGCAGTTGCATGTGGGATAGCAAACCCGCCACTACAAGGTCAGATTGTTGTCGACCAATGCCGATCACTACATTGTCAATAGTTTTCAAAATTTATATAGCAACCATCCTGATAGCAAACCGGTACCAACAAAAGTTTATTATACCTATGTATAATTGATTATATTTTTAACTTTCCTAAAATAATAACATAGGGTCTCTGCTGAAAAACTCCATGCCTACGTTCCCAAGGAACTTTGGCAGGCAGGCAGGCAGCATCCCATAG
>DMMW01000076.1:0-15734 GCA_003452965.1 Elusimicrobiota bacterium | reverse complement strand
AGCATTTTTCAGTAAGCCCTAACATATGGAATATTTATAGATAATCATAAAATGGTTTTCCAATAAAGACACACAACCATTCGCATGTTTCTTAAATATCCCGTTGCAGTAAACGGTGTAAAAATATTCTGCGGAGCAAGAATGATTAATGTGTCGGGATACATTTACACACTTTCAAAAAAAATATGTTATCTTACAGAAATAAAACCGAGACAATGCAGGATGGAACGGATAGTTGTAAAAGAACATCCGTTTCCGTCAAATAACATTTTAGAATAGAACCTTTATAGTATCTACAGCAGTTTAATTAAAATTTTTTAATGTTGTTTTAATGTTGTTTGAATAGTAATCATTATATAATGATATTGTTGAAAAATCCCATGCCTACGTTCAGAGAACTTCGGCAAGCAGGCAACAATCTCTGATTACACCGATTAATGGTTCGACATGCTCACCATTCTGAGCGTAGTCGAAGGAAAACCAGATTACACTGATTAAGATACGACGGTAGTATCTGTGTAGTCATCTTTCAATATCTGTGCCCGCCACTTCCGCCTTCGATAAACGTGTCATCAATAATCATGGCTATTCGCCATATTGCTGACACATCTTCGGCGGACAAGAAAACTTTGGCGGGTAAATAATCAAGAGTGGTGATTGCTTTTTCAACGCTCTCATAATTTCAATAAGTCATAATGAAATGATTGATACAGGTGAAAATAAAATGAATTTGTTGTCACTTTTGTTAGGAGATATTAAACGGATTTTTAGTTGGAATGTTTATAAAAATATATATAAAAAGTAAAAAATCTTTGAGTGATGCTATGAAAAATAACAATAAAATATCTCAAACGAATGTAGTGTTTAAACTTATTTTGTTAGTTTTATTTGTGTTGCTGTTGGAAAAAACCATCGTTTGCGATGTGCAAAGAACCGTCATTGATTCCGGAACTACGGTATCACCCACCATATACGTAAGAAAAATCAGTATTGATGCTCACAATATTTATGATATCAAAAAACCCAGAAAATTAAGTTTTTTATATGAATTGACGAATAAATTACACAAAAAAACAAATGATAACGTTATACGCAGGGAATTGCTATTCAAAGAAGGGGACGAATATGATCCCGCACTCATAGTTGAATCAGAAAGAATTCTCCGTGGGTATAGTTACTTCCGTAAAGTCACTATTCATGTTTCAAAACCTGAAAATAATATGGTTGATATAATCGTTGAAACACACGATGTGTGGACTACACAACTTCAATTTGATTTGGGAAGTACCGCAGGACATACTAACTGGCTTGTAGGTTTCGAGGAGCTTAACGTTCTTGGACACGGACAAAGAATTAAAGTTTCATATAAAAAAAATCTTGATGAAAAAATACAGACTTTTCTATTTCAGGATCCAAGATTCTTAAACTCACACGTCAATCTAAAAATTTACTTTGATAAAGGTGAGAAGAGTAAATCGTGGGATTTACAATGTAACCGTCCATTTTTTGCTACGATTGCAAGATGGTCTGCCGGATTTGATATAGCATCTCAAAAGGTAAGCCAGGAACTTTTAACAAACGGTGAAAAAACTTCAAGCTTTGATGTGTATCATCGAACTGCAAGTATTTATACCGGTTATGCAATAACTGCAACTCGCGATAAAAGAAGCGCTTTAACTCTGACAAGCTCAGTAGACTCTACTAAATTCTCAAATATTGTTTTATCCAACGATATTGCTCCTCCCATAAATAGAAAATTAAACGGTATTACTGTTCAATATTCATTTGAAAATATTTTTTTTATTAAAGAAATGCATATTACTAAATTTGACAGAGACGAAGATTTTTATCTTGGTCCGCAACATGTAATAAGTTACGGCATGTTTCCAAAAAAATTTAGTTCAACAGACGAGGAAAAAGTAGTTGAATATTATTACAACCATGGATTATCCATAAATTCGGGGCAATTTGCGTTATTTAACTTTTATTCAAGAAATCAATTAAAACAGAACGTTGATAATACAAGCAAACAGGCAATATCTACGCAATACTATCATCGCATCGCAAAACATCACACATTAGCCGCAAACATAGAACTTACAAAACTTATTAATCCGGATAATGATATTCAATTACTACTTGGTGCTGATAATGGACTTCGGGGATATTCAATAAGAGAATTCAGCGGCAATAAAAAAATATTTTTCAGTGTTGAAGACCGCTTATTTTTAAAGGATGATTTATGGAAGTTATTTTCAGTAGGAAGCGCATTATTTTTCGATTCAGGAATGGTTTGGAGAGAAAATCAATCCATAAACTTAAGCGAAATTAAAAGTGATGTTGGCATAGGCTTGCGGTTCGGGTTAACAAGATCAAGTTCTGCAGAAGTACTAAGAGTAGACATTGCCTACGCATTAAACGGAAACAACGTAGATAACCGCTGGGTTTTAACAATAAAATCCGGTCAAATATTCAAGCCTAAAGGGATTAGTGATTTTAGAACGAACAACTAATTCCAATAATAGTTCTTTTGAAACTGTAACTGAACTTATCCACATTGTCCAAAAAGCAGGTATTACTTCCGCCAAAACGTAACCGACCTTTTGTATCTTCTATTGAATTTCACTAAGTAATCTCAAAATTTTAGTACCTTCTATCTGATAGTAGACCGGTTTAATCTAAGGTCTGTTATACCTAAGTATAATTGACTATATTTTAAACTTACCTACAATACTATTATGAAGTTAAAGAAATTACAATCAAAGGAGTGTAACGAAATGTCATCAGACAAGAAACAAATTTATATTGTGGATGATGATGAGTCGGTGTGCCGTGCACTTAAATGTTTGTTAATGACTTACGGTTTTAAAGTGAGAACCTTCCTTTCCGCAGAGAAATTTTTCAACGCTGTGCCGAATAGTGTTCATGGCAGTTTAATTCTGGACATTCATATGCCGGGATTGGACGGATGGAAAGCGTTAAAGATGATTATTAAATCCGGGTCCAATCGTCCAGTTATTATTATTTCAGCGGACAGAAATAGCGATATGATAAAACAGGTTTTAAAAACAGGGGCAGTGGGATACTTTCAAAAACCTATTAACGACCAAGATTTGGTTGATTTAATCAATAAGACGTATTATAAGGAGATAAATAATGGTAAAAGATAGACAAATAAAATTCAGAAATTTCACATTATGTCGTTATTAGTATGTATTGTGAATGAAAAAAAAATTAAAATTTTTTAATTTTAATTTAATGTTATTTAATTTAATGTTATTTTAATTGATGTTATTATATATTAAATGCCAGATATAGAAATCAAAAGGGAAGTTCGGTTAAAAAATCCGGAGAAATAGGAGGGTCAAATGTTAAGAAAAATAAGTAAACGAACAGTGAAGCAAATTATACAAAGATCACTTGGTTTTGGGATACTTATTACAATGTTTATAACAGGTTGCGCTACGACTAAGATTAGTTCGGTTTGGAAAGATCAGTCATATCAAGTTATGCCTCACAAAATCATGATAATAGGAATAGCTAAAAAACCGGCAAATAAAAGAACTTTAGAAGATGAGTTTGTCAAGCAAATCAATATACATGGTACAGATGCTGTTGTAAGTTACAATATTCTTCCTGAAGATAAAGATGGTAATAAAGATTTTATCGCAGCGAAGATGAAGGAACTGGGTGCCGATGCAGTACTAATTACAAGGATAACAAGCAGAGAGTCAGTATACACAACTAAGGCAGGTACTGCCTACAGTCCGCCTACTTATTATAGTACGTGGAGTGACTATTATGAATATAGTCGTATAAACTTGAATTCTGCTAACTATATTGAAGAAACCAAATATGCGATTATGGAGACTAATATATATGATGCCGGTAAGAACAATCTGGTTTGGTCAGCGTCGTCTGCAACCAAGATTTCCGGTAATGACCAGAAATTTATTAAATCATATGTAAGTTATATAGTGGAAAATATGGTTAAACAAAAACTGCTAAAGTAAGGCCTAATTTATTGTAAATAGGAAAGCAATAAAAAACAGTAAAATCAGAAAAAGGAAAGTAGGATATAGAAGTAAAAAGCAGAAATCAGCTAAGAAAACAGTAATTAAAGGAGAATATTTTATGAAACCAAATTATTTAAAAGTGTTTGTTGCCGTTACAGTAGCAGTCTTAATAACTATTGCATCAGTAAGCGTTTTAGACGCTTCTGAAACGGATAATCGTATTGAATCATCCGCCAAAGATTCGTATGTGTTTAAAACGTATCTCAAGGATGATAGTATAAGCATTCAGTCAAAGGATGGTGTTGTTACATTAAAAGGAACTATAAAGGAAGAGTCGCATAAGTCATTAGCCCATGAGACAGTGGAGGATCTTCCCGGTGTCAAAAAAGTGGACAATCAACTAATTTTCAAAGGTGATCGTCCGGCAGAAAATTCGGACGTATGGATTGGAATTAAAGTTAAGACGGCAATTCTTTTCCATAGGCATCTTAACGTATTCAAGACCGAAGTTGAAGTGAAAGATGGGGTTGTAACTTTGAAAGGTGAAGTATCCAGCCATGCCCAAAAGGAATTGGCCGGTGAATACGCAAAAGATGTAATAGGTGTCAAGGACGTCAAGAACTATATGACGATCGCAAAAAATCCTAATAATACAAAACAAACGTTAGGCGAAAAGATTGATGATGCGTCCATAACCGCTCAGGTTAAGATGGCGTTGTTGTTTAATCGCTCTACCAGTGCGATTAAAACCAAGGTAAAAACCAACAACAGAGTGGTCACGTTACACGGTAAGGCGAAGAATGATGCTGAGAAATCATTAGTCGGCAAACTCGCCGAAGACATAAAGGGTGTAACAAATGTGGTCAATGACATGACCGTTGCAAAAATATAGATTCGGATAGTATCTGCTAAAAATTCGGTGTCAGGTTTTACAGTATGATATTCTACTTAAAGACATTGCTATCTAATGTAGACATTACAATGTAATATCTGATACCAAAAGTTAAGTTGTAAAGGAGAAAAAATGGTATCAAAATTATTCAGTATGTTAAAAGTATCAGTTTGTATTGTTTTAATTGCTCAAATGATGGGTTGTGGAACTATTATGTATCCTAGCCGCAGAGGGCAACAAAGCGGTAAGATTGATGCCGGAGTTGCTATCATGGATGGTATAGGATTATTGTTTTTTATAATTCCGGGTGTTATTGCCTTTGCTGTTGATTTTAGTACAGGGGCGATTTATTTGCCGGGAACGTCAAGTAGTTCTTTGGATATAAATAATATAAAAGTGGTCAAATTTGATGCTAAGCATGGCACGAATGAAAGTCTGGAATATATTATTAAAAAAGAAACCGGATTTGGTATAAAATTCAACCAGCCCAATTTAAGGGTCATTAGATTAAGCTCAAAAGACGATGTGAGATTAAATCTTGCAAAAGCTTATAGTGTTTACAAAAATAGATAAGATTCTATTTAAGAATATCAGAATAGAATGATATAAATATAAAATGACATATAGACATACTATAAAGAGAAGGATGTCTGATTACACGGATTATTTTAAAGGGCTTAGGTTCTAAAAAATCTCTGTCTGCCGGCAGGCAGGTGTGTAATTCAGATGTAATGTTAATTATATCAGGAGAATAAATGAGAAAAGTTAGTTTGTGGTCACTGTTAGCTGTTTTTGGATTAGTCTCGTTTTCAGGCTGTGCCACAATGAAAGAATCTAACATTGTTATTCTTGAGAAGCCTATCATACTAGATGATATGCATTTCGAATACGATACGGATAATTTTACACGATCAGGGTCGCAGGAAGTGTTACGGAATATTCAAGTTCTGGATGAATATCCTGAAGTTAAAATACGTATTGATGGGTATGCTTCTGCATCTGGCACTGAAGAGCATAACCAAAACTTGAGCGAAAGGAGGGCAAAAGTCGTAAAGCAAATGCTTATAGAAGGTGGTATTACGCCAGAAAGGCTAAGAACAATCGGATATGGCGAGTCGCGACCTGCGGAGTTTGAACCAATACCAAAAAACATTGACTCGGCAGAAGCTGTCGCCAATAGGAGGGTTCTTTTTGAAATCATCGTAAAATAGGAGGGTCAAATGTTAAGTATGATCGCTGTGGTACTTATTGTGCTTTGGTTGTTGGGATTCATCACCGGTTACACAATTAATGGATTCATTCATATTCTGCTTGTAATCGCGATTATTACGATATTGATAAGAGTCATTCGTGGGAAAAAGATAGTATAGATAAATAGATAAGGAGATACAAGAATGAAGAAATTGCTGATAAGAACTATTTTTTTGATGCTTGTTCTGTATACAAGCTCGCAAGCGCAAGGAATTGAATCAAGGAAATTTGGGATTGGTTTTATGATAGGTTCACCGACAGGAATAAGTTTAAAATACTGGCTCAATGAGGTTAATGCCTTAACTGGAGGAATTTCATTGGAGAACAAAGGAGGGATACAAATTAATTACTTATGGCATAGTTTCGAAGCGATAAGGGTAACTGATGGGAGATTGCCTATCCATTATGGTTTTGGCGCACAGTCGCAATTTGATGACCACACCATTCTCGGTTTAAGGGGAGTAGTTGGGTTGACCTATATATTTGAAAGGTCGCCGTTTGACATATTTTGTGAACTTGCTCCTTTGCTGGAAATTGGCAATGACGCTGAATTTCGACTAACCGCATCCGCGGGTGCCAGATATTACTTTTAATAAGTAACCGGCATAATGATTGGAATCTACATAATAAAAGGAGGAATTAAATGAAGAAGAATATTGTTTGTTCGTTAAAAAGTTTTGTAATGTTGGTTGTACTTATTGGTTTGATTGGTATTTCATTAGGGCAGAGTTCAGATATTTCAGACACGCGGTTTTCTATTGGACCACGTATATCTTTTTATCAGCCCAAAGATGCTGATTCAAGCACATTGTATGGAGGAGCGCAAGTCCGGTTGGGTTTATTACCGAGTTTAAAATTGGAAGGGTCAATTGATTACCGCCGTAGTGATTTCGGCAGGTATATTAACATCCATGTTTATCCTGTTCAGGCATCAGTCATGGCTTATCTTACTCCGCATTCAATAGTAAGCCCGTTTTTGCTGGGCGGAATCGGATGGTATTATACACAGATAGAAGGTCCGTTCAATTTTAACAATACCACTAACAGGTTTGGCGTTCACGCCGGTGCAGGATTAGAGGTTATGTTAAATGATACGCTGTCATTAGACGGCAGTTACCGTCATTTATGGATTGAGAATTTTATCTCAAGAGATATAACTGCAATTAACAAAGAATATGAAGACAGCGGTTCTATGATTACAATAGGACTGAACTTTTTGTTTTAATTGAAAAGTCAGAGATTTATGGGAGGAAGTCAGATAAGAATATAATTTTTAAAGTAGTTACGGCGGATTTAATACTTATTTCGCATTTCTGCGAAAAAGTATAAATTAAGTTGAAAAAGGAGAAATTTTATGAGGAAGCAGTTAATCGTATTATTCATTTTTATTGCATTCGTAATGATGCAAAACCAGACCCATGCGGCTACAAATAGTGAGACACCGCTTTATCAGGTCACGGTTGTTCAAAACGCAGCGAAAGCGATCAATTACCGGAATCTAAAAGGGTCCGTTGAAATTGATTTCAACGGTACCGTGTTGCTTCCCGATGCCAAAGGTATCGCTAAGGTCAAGAATAAAGCCGGTGTGATGGAAATTAAAACAGAATTTGAGAAATTGACAGCAGCCAATCAGTTCGGTCATGAGTATTTAACATATATTTTATGGGCAATATCCCCTGATGGACGAGCAACTAACCTTGGGGAATTGATTGTTGAAGATGGTAAAAGTAAGCTGAACACAAAAATACCACTCCAGGCTTTTAGTCTTCTTGTGACGGCGGAGCCTTACTTCGCTGTTTCACAACCAAGCAATGTTGTGATTTTGGAAAATGCAATTAAGTCCGGCAACAAAGATAAAATTGAATTAGTTGATGCAAAATACGAGTTGCTTCCGAGAGGACAATACACAAAGAATATTTCCGCCACTGATTTTCCGCCGCAGATTATGAATAAAAGAACGCCTTTCATGGTTTATCAAGCCCGGAATGCCGTGCAAATTGCCAAAGCCGCGGGTGCAGAAGTTTACGCAGCCGATGGTTTCAAAAATGCCCAAAGACTCCTTGCCTTATCTGAAAAAAATATAGGCGGCAGAAAAGGCGGAGCGATGACAGCGCGTGAAGCCGTTCATAGTGCCGAGGATAGTCGTTCTATTGCTGTAAAACGGCAAGCAGATGAATATCTTGTCAATGAACGCAAGCAAGCACAGTATCAAATCAGCAGTGCTAATAACCAAACTGCTACCGCAACCGCAGAGCAGGCAAAAGCGGAATATGCTCAGGCAAAAGCCGAGCAAGCGAAGGAACTGTCGGATGCAGAACGCTCTGAAGCCCTCGCCCTGGCAACCAGCGCCACAGCATCCTCTGCAGATTCCCAAGCGGATGCGAAAGCAGCTCGGGCAGCAGCCGAGAAATCCAAAGGGCAGGCGGATGCCGCTAACAATAGAGCACAAAAGGCTGAGAGTGAAAAAACTGTTCTGCGGGCACAACTCTTGCAACAGCTAAATTCAATTCTTCAAACGCGGGATACCGCCCGAGGACTCATCGTCAATATGTCTGATGCTCTTTTCCAAACTGGAAGTTCAGAGCTACGGCCTTTGGTCCGCGAGAAATTGGCAAAAATTGCGGGGATTGTTTCGTCCCATCATGGTTTAAAACTAAGCGTTGAAGGGCACACCGACAGCATTGGCAGCGATGAATACAATCAGCGGTTGTCAGAAAAAAGAGCTCAGTCAGCGAGACATTACCTCATAAGTCAGGGTGTATCAGCTAATTCCATAGTGGCACGGGGATTTGGAAAAACCATACCAATCGAATCAAATGACACCTCTCAAGGTCGGCAAAAAAACCGCCGGATTGAAATTATTGTGAGTGGTGAATCTATAGGAGCATTATGAAAATAAATCATTTTTTGATTCTAATAGTTTTATTATTAACCATCTATGTTATAGGCTGTAATATGATGAAAGGTGCAGGAAAGGATGTAGAAAGCGTAGGAAAAAGTATCCAAAAGACTGCAGATAAAAAATGATTAGGTTTAAAGTTATCATTGATAAATACATTTCAGGTTTTACTTGTATTTGTAATGAATATATCTGGAGGGAAAAATGCAAACTGTTTTATTGGTATGCGTCATTCTAATAACAATTGCAATTCTTATTGGAACCGTACATTTTGTATTAACAATGGCTCAAGTAAGACAAACTGCAAAAGAAACTGAAATTCTCGCAAGAAAAATGAATGCTGCATCCAAGTTATTAGATATTATGTTTTTGGGTAGCAGTATGGTTTCATCAATCGCTAGTAGAATAATAAGTCTTTTTAGTAAAAATAAATAGGAGGATAAATAAAATGAGTGAAAGAAAAAGTGGTGAAACGATTTTGGCATTTCTTATAGGCGGGGCAATAGGTGCTTGTTTAGGGTTGCTATTTGCACCTCAGTCAGGAAAAGAAACAAGAAAAAAAGTCAAGATATTTGCCGAAAGCATAGGTGAAAAAACAGGGGAATTAATAGAAGAAGGCAAGGAAAAAATAGAAGAACTTGTGCATTCTTCCAAAACAGCCGTTAAAAAATAATGAAACTCCGTAGGTTTATCAATTCGGCTACGCTCAATATGGTGAGTTTAAATTGTATCAAAAGCCAGGGTTTCATAAAGACTTTTAAAATAATTTAAGGGAGGTGCATATAAAAAATTAAGATAAGTAGGGTAAACGGTTTCAGTTAAGATAATGACCGGGTGGTTTATCATTAAAGTAAAAGGAGAAAAAATGTTAAAATTATTTTCAGTTTGTTTAATTGTTGCGGGATTAACTTTTTTCAGTTTTGGTTACCTTACGGCTGAAAAAGCCGGTATCCAAAAAATAGAAAAAGAGCAAAAACCAGATATAAAGGTGGGAAAGCAAGAACCAACTTCACCGGGTGAAAAAAAGGTAGTAGCAAAACTCGCAGAACAGTTTAAAGTTGAAGAACAGAGCATTATTAATTTACGTACACTTGGATATGGCTATGGTGAAATTTCACACGCACTTGTAACTGCTGAAAAATCCGGAAAATCTTTAGATGAAATTGTTTCTCTTAGAAACAGCGGAATGGGATGGGGAGAGATTGCTAAAAAATATGATATAAAGTTTGGAAGGATTGAAAAGGATGTGAAAAAAATAAAGAAGGACATAAAAAAAGATATTCCGCCTAAAGCGATGGAAGGGAAACCTGCAAAAATGAGAAAACCGGAAAAAGAAAAATCCGGAAGAATAACCAATCAAGAAAAACCGGTAAAAATGCAAAAACCAACGAAAGGTAATAAGTGATATTTATTTTGGTTATTATTTTATTTTTTCAAATTTCTTTTTTGCCGGCAGAAACATTATGGAATCTCGGATATGATTTTACATTAGGTTCTGATAATTATATTTCCCATAATCTGTATGGAGGAGCCTCGCAATATTTAGAAAAAGATATAACTCTTTCTGAATACCTTGGTGTATTCCACGATATTGATTATGATGTTATTGGTTCAATGACACTTGTAGGCAAAAAAGGAATTGGAAAAAGTATGCATATAGGAAGCATGCTTGTTCTTGCCAATGGAAGTTTATCCGGTGAGAATTCCTCAAATTCATCTTCCTCGTTTGGAATTTTATGGGATAAAGATTTAAGCCGTAAAATAAATATTGGGCTAGATTATAAATACACAACAGGTTCTATTTATTCTGGCATTAACAGGGATGTGAGTGGCAAATCTAAAATAAATAGTAAAAAGCAACAGAATGGTTCTTCTATTGTTGAAGAAAATAGTTCCAGTTTTTATTCTAATTCTATTGCTACTAAGTTGGATATTGATTTATCTAAAGTTATTAGCAATTTAAGTTATATGTTAAATTTGTCTTATTCTGAAAATTCAAATGATGTGAAAGTAACATCTTGTGCTTTAGAATTTTCATATTTGCTTAATGAAAAGTTATTTCTTTCAAATGGTTTAACTTTTACAAGTAACAGTCTTGATGAAAAAAATTATTATTTTAGTATAGGTTTGAACCGTGTTTTTAAATAGACAACTATTAAGGGATAAAGGGAAAAGAGTGATTTATTAAATAAAAAATCATTTACAGGTGAAAAATAATGAATAAATTTATGAAAATTGTTTTTGCAATTTTAGTAGTTATCGCGATAGTGGGGGTTTCTATCTGGTATATTACGGATACTCCCAGTAAAAGTACTAATCATCTGTTCTTTATTGAACGGAGTAAGAATAAAAATATTGTCCAGTATGATGTTCAACAGATGAAAAATACTGATCTTCGTGAGCCAAATCCTGTAGTAGTATATTGGATTTTGGAAAATGGTAAAAAGGAGAAGTTAAACCTGATACAGAGAAAATATGCGTACGGAATTAAGTCACAAAAAAAACTTGATAAGAACAACTTCAGAATTCTTCTGGTCGCTCTAAAAGACCGGGAAATTATCGTTAAAAAGATAAAGGATTCTTATAAAGCCGTAATCTCTATTGAAGGTAAAGATAGTATTCTAGAAAAAGTTTATATAAAATCCATGGAACGTTCGTTTAGAAAGCCCAAAGTTCTATATATTGATATCTTTGGTTTTGATATTAAAACAAATCACCCTACAAAAGAACGTATTTCTATATAAGGGTAGCCATTAAAAGGCTTCACAAGTTCTAAGTTCCGGGGACCCGACACTTAATTATAACCGAACACTTAACTTACCTAACAAACCAATCTTTTTTCGCTAATTAAATGGCGAGGGAAATAACATAACCATACCCCACAAAACAACTTTCTTAATTTTTTACTGTAATAAAGTATAATCAAATCGTTATGGAAAAGAAAAATTTAATTGTAAGTGTGCCGTCATCGCAGATAGAAAGTAAGATATTTTTAATAAGAGAACAAAAAGTCATGCTTGATAGGGATCTGGCGGAGCTTTACGGAGTAACCACAGGAAATCTCAATCTGGCGGTTAGGAGGAATATTGAACGGTTTCCCAATGACTTTATGTATCAACTTTCAGAAAATGAATTTCAAAACTTGATATTGCAATCTGCAACATCAAGATGGGGTGGCACGAGAAAAATTCCCTACGCTTTTACAGAACAAGGTGTGTGGCAATATTATCCAGTGTACTCAGAAGCCAGAGAGCCATACAGGTAAATATTGGCATTATGAGGGTGTTTGTAAATATAAAAAGAATAGTTTCTGATAGTAAGAAATTCACTAACAGAATTGATGCTCTCGAATACAAAGTAGAAAATCATGACAAGAAAATCAAAACAATATTTAAAGCGATACATTCCATTCCATCAGCGACACCTGAATCTATATTGATTTCACCTGAAAAACCATTCACGAACAAGAAAAACTTTAAGGATATTATAAGGTCTTGTAAAAAACACATTTATTGGGTAGATAAATATTTTTCAAAGATTGGATTGGAACTATTAGCCGATTCTGTGGATATTAAAAAAATAAAAACTATAATAATTTTAATGTCTGATGACAAGGTGGACGATAAATTAAAAAACTCATTCAAAGATTTTGAACAGGAATTACAAAATAATAATATAACCTGCGAATTAAGAGTAATATCGGATAATAAAATTAAGTCATCAATACACGACAGGTGGTTAATCTCTGCTGTTTCTTGTTTTAATGTGCCATCAACGGATACATTAGCAAGAGGGCAGTATAGCGAGATAAAGAAAACCCCGAATAAACCGCCATTTGAAAAATGGTGGAATGAAAGTACCGATATTTAGTAATCTAACCTGACAGAAATTGTTTCATCCGCCAAAGGTTCAGTGGCGGACAATCCGAATTGTTAACCTAATCAATAAAATCCCTTGATTTTCCAATGAAAAAATAGTAAAATCATAATGTCACTTAATTGCAATGAAGCATGAATTTTAATTTTGCACTGATAACTTAACAATTCGAAGGAAATATGACAATATTAAAACATAAAAAGATGCCTTGACAAAACACCTATAATATTTTGTATTTAGTTAAAACTTACCATAAAAAAATGAATTTAAAAACTCATCATAAAATAATTACTGGAGATAGTAGGCAGATGTCTGAAATAAAAGATAATTCAGTGCATTTAGCAATCACTTCTCCACCCTACTGGCAACTTAAAGACTACGGCTCAGATAATCAAATCGGATTTCATGATAGTTACGAAAACTATATTAATAATCTTAATTTAGTTTGGAAAGAGTGCTACCGTACTCTGCATGACGGTTGTAGGTTGTGTATTAATATTGGCGACCAATTTGCTCGTGCTGTTTACTATGGACGCTACAAAGTAATCCCTATTAGAGAAGAAATTATAAAGTTTTGTGAAAATATTGGTTTTGATTACATGGGTGCAGTAATTTGGCAAAAAATAACTACTTCCAACACAACAGGTGGTGGTGTTCAAATGGGTTCGTATCCATATCCAAGAAATGGTATATTAAAACTCGATTATGAATTCATACTAATTTTTAAAAAATTAGGAGTAGCACCAAAACCTACTATTGAGCAAAAACAATTGTCAAAAATGACTGCGGAAGAATGGAATACTTTTTTTGCAGGGCACTGGAACTTTGCAGGGACAAGACAAAATAATCACATGGCGATGTTTCCAGAAGAATTACCAAGACGTTTAATTAAAATGTTTGCTTTCGTTGGCGAAACAGTTCTTGACCCATTTACAGGAAGTGGCACGACAAATCTTGCTGCTAAAAATCTTGGGAGAAATTCCATTGGTTATGAAATTAGCCAGGATTATATTTCTGTTATCAAACAAAAGCTTGAAACAAATCAAACAGACATTCATAAAACAACATTTGAATTTCTAACACAGAAATCCACTTTGAACTTTGAAGAGGAAATAAAAAAATTACCTTACATCTTCAAAGACCCGCACACATTTGATAAAAAAGTAGACCCGAAGAAATTGCAATTCGGGTCAAAGATTGATAAAAATGGAAGCACAAAACGGGAAGAACTATTTACGATTAGGGAAGTTATTAGTCCTGAAAAAGTTAGACTCAGCAATGACTTAATAATAAAACTTATTGGTATTAAGGAAAACCCGAGTATAAACGGAAAGGCAACTACATTCTTAATAAAAAAAACGAAAGGCAAACGAGTTTTTGTAAAGTTTGACAGCCAAAAATATGATAACGAAAACAATCTTCTTTGCTACCTCTATCTTGAAAATAAAACTTTCATCAATGCACATCTAATAAAAAACGGTTTGGTGCAAGTTGATAACGAAATTGATTTCAAGTACAAAAACAAATTTATAAAACTTTTAAACAATGTCATTTAATAAAATTCAAATTCAGAATTTATTGGGAATACTTCGAGCGGACAGGCGAAAGGATCAAACAGCAGCTCAAATCGAAGAAGTACTTCATCAACGATATGGTTTTCCTATTGGGGGCAACCAGCAAAAAAACAAGAGCATTAATAAAATATGCTGTAAAAAAGAGTAATCTTATCAAAAGTTCAACTGCAAACCCATCAGGTTTTTGGTTATCAAATAATAAAAAAGAAATACTTAAAAATATTGAGTCCTTTAAAAATAGAGCTTGTAGAACACTTGAAAGTGCAGTTCGTCTTAAGGATACATGGAATTCTATAAATCCTAAAGACCCAATAAAATGATTAAACGATATTCAAAAGAATTTGGCAAGAAAGAAAAAGTCTTAAATTATGCTTGTCAGACTTATCAGTTATCACGCCCCAACAAAGTTGGCACAGTGATGGCTCTCATTCGTGAGTGTCAGCCTAAATCTTTTAAAGAATGGCAGAAATGGTATTTTGAAAATGCAAATACAGATGGCAAAACACCGAGTAAAATTACAAAAGAAAGTTTAGGAGAACTCGGAGAACGACTCTATATAAAAATAAAAGAAATTGCAATTCCTGAGTGGACAGAAGCATTTAATCAATTAACTTTACAAGATTGTGTTGATTACATTTTCAATCTCACTATTAATAGAACTTACGATGGTTTTCTCAGAGAAAAATCTGTTATAGAAGATAATCTTGCAAAAGAATTTCCTAACATAAAATTTGAAGAAAGTGACCCTGCACTTGACCACGCTGGAGACATTGACTATATTGGTTGGGTTGGGGAAAAAGCATTTGGAATACAAATCAAATCTGTTACTGCAAAAGCAAATTTTGGCAATTACTCTGCGACAGAAAGAATGAGAACCAGTTTTGACGACTTCACAAAAAAATATGGTGGAAAAGTTTTTATTGTATATAGCATTGATGATAATATAAAAAATGAAGAAGTTATCGAGCAAATCGCAGCTGAAATAAAACGACTTTCAAAGTAAGTTAAATTAATTTATGCCTATAACAATAGAATGATTTCAATTTTCAAGACCATATTATCACACTCGAAGATAAAAAGGTTCAATTAGCCTTGTTTTTTTTACGTTTATTTGCTAAAATAAAATAGATAGATGTTGTATACTGAGTATTGATGTGCCCGCCCTGAGAGAATGGGCGAGGCCTACGGGAGGGGTCGCATAGTGGCCGAGTGCGGCGGTTTGCTAA
>DMMW01000080.1:24314-29750 GCA_003452965.1 Elusimicrobiota bacterium | reverse complement strand
GTGTGCAAATTACACTGATTAAAAAGGTAAGAAATAAGGGGATAGTGATAAGGATTTTTTGAAGTCATCCTGAGTCGCAGGCGAAGGATCTCGGTGTAAAGGCGAGATTCTTCATTTCGCTTACGCTACATTCAGAATGACATCTTGCCAGATTTATTAAAAGGCTTGTTTAATAGATGAAGTAAAGGCAAGTTAAAGGTAAAAAGTTAAAGAGTAATAAAAAATAAAATTTATCACAATTTTTAATTTTTAATTTTGCATTTTTAATTGCTTTTAATAAGGGGATTTATGGAAAAGATAATTATTTTTGATTCGACACTGAGAGACGGGGAACAGTCACCGGGAGCATCGCTTAACACTAAACAGAAGTTAGAGATTGCCCAGCAACTTTCAGTGCTTGGTGTTGATGTAATAGAAGCTGGTTTTCCGATTGCTTCAGAAGGTGATTTTGAAGCGGTTTCATTAGTTGCAAAGAAGGTTAAAGGACCTGTTATTTGCGGACTTGCTCGCGCATTAAAGAAGGATATAGATGTTTGTTTTGATGCCGTAAAGCATTCTAAAAGAAGGCGGATACATACTTTTCTTGCAACCAGCCCGATTCATATGAAGTATAAACTTAAGATGTCGCAGGATCAGGTTTTTCAGGCTGCCATAGATGCGGTTAGATATGCAAAGAACAAAACCGATGATGTCGAGTTTTCGCCGGAAGATGCTGCGCGTAGCGAAATAGATTTTCTTTGTCGGATTGTAGAAGGTGTTATAGATGCAGGTGCCACTGCAGTCAATATTCCGGATACTGTGGGATATTCGGTTCCTTCTGAATTCGGACAAATTATTTCCAAACTATATTCTAGAGTGCCGAATATTCATAGAGCGGTGATTTCCGTTCATTGTCATAATGATTTAGGTCTGGCAACTTCCAATTCGCTTTCAGCGATTATTAACGGTGCAAGGCAGGTTGAATGCACTATTAATGGTTTAGGCGAACGTGCGGGTAACGCGTCACTGGAAGAGATAGTTATGTCTCTTTATGTAAGGAAAAACTTTTTTAATGTTTATACAGATATTAAGACAAGCGAGATTTCAAAGACTTCGAAACTTGTTTCGTCTTTAACGGGTATGGTTATCCAGCCGAATAAAGCTATTGTCGGAAGCAATGCGTTTGCCCATGAAGCTGGGATACATCAGCATGGTGTACTCGCAAAGGCGACAACTTATGAAATTATGACTCCGCAGTCAATTGGTTTAAAATCATCGGAACTTGTTTTAGGTAAACATTCCGGCAGGCACGCATTTGAAAAAAAGGTGAAGGAACTCGGTTTTAGGCTTGCACAGAAGGAATTCGAGAAAGCATTCAATGATTTCAAGGCGCTCGCCGATAAGAAGAAAAATATTTATGATGAGGATATTGAAGCTATTGTTGAAAATGAAATTTCCAGAGAAAAACAAATTTATGAACTGGAAAGTATTTTTATTACTTCGGGTTCGGCAGTCAGACCGCTCGCAAAAATCAAATTAAGAAAGGACGGTAAGTTTTTCTCCGCAGAGGCATCGGGAGACGGACCGGTTGATTCCGCATATAAGGCTATAGAAGAGATTATTGCACAGAGATTCAAGCTTATTGACTATTCATTGAAGTCGGTTAGTATCGGAAAGGACGCCGTTGGCGAAGCGATGGTAAAAGTGGAGTATAAAGGAATGGTTTATCTTGGGAGAGGGACTTCTACAGATGTTATTGAAGCGTCCGTTAAGGCATTTCTTTCTGCAATAAATAGAATATTAAGAAACATAAAAGGCAGAGATTAGCGTAGAGCGTATAGGGGAAAAGTAAAATCTAAGTTCTTTTAACTGATCCCTATCCGCTCGCCTCTATACGCTGATTATTTTTGTTTTTCTTGATTTTAAAATTAAAATATTGTAAAATGGCAAAATTATGGCGATGAATATAACTGAAAAGATTTTAGCGCAGGGTTGTGGGAAAAAAAGTGTTGCACCGGGCGATTTTATTGAGTGCAACGTAGACATTGCTCTTTCTAATGATGTTACGGCGCCGCTTGCTATTGAAGAATTTAAAAAAGCCGGTGGGAAAAGAGTTTTTGATAAGGATAAGATAGTGCTCGTTCCAGACCATTTTTGTCCAAATAAGGATATCAAATCAGCCGAGCAGGTAAAAATTTTGAGGGAGTTTGCAAAAGAACAGAAGATAAAGCATTTTTTTGAAGTTGGTGTTATGGGGATTGAACACGCTCTTCTTCCCGAAGAAGGTATCGTTTTACCCGGTGATATTATTATAGGTGCCGACTCCCATACATGTACATACGGTGCGCTTGGCGCTTTTGCAACCGGTGTCGGTTCAACGGATGTTGCTGCCTGCATGATTACCGGCAAAGTATGGTTTAAAGTGCCGTCAACTATAAAATTTATTTTTAACGGTAAGTTAAATAAATGGGTCACCGGAAAAGATTTGATTCTTTACCTAATTGGCGATATTGGTGTTGACGGTGCGAATTATAAGGCAATTGAACTTACAGGTGAAACGATAAAAAACCTTACTATGTCTGACAGGTTTACTATGTGTAATATGGCTATAGAAGCTGGTGGTAAATCGGGTATTATTGCACCGGATAAAAAAACCATTGATTATGTAGAAAGCAGAGCGGAAAGGCCATACGAAATTTATGAGAGCGATAAGAACGCAAAATATGAAAAAGTAATTGAGTATGATTGTTCAAAAATAGAACCGCTTGTCGCATTCCCGCCGTTACCTTCAAATACAAGACAGGTGAAAGAAGCAGGAAACATTAAAATAGACCAATCGGTTATCGGTTCCTGTACTAACGGTAGGATTGAAGACCTTCGGCTTGCCGCAAAGATATTTAAAGGGAGAAAAGTACATCACGATGTTAGGACAATTATTTTTCCTGCAACACAAAAAATTTATTTACAGGCCATTAAAGAAGGGCTTATTGAAATTTTTATTAATAGCGGTTGTGCGGTTTCTACGCCGACGTGCGGTCCTTGTCTCGGCGGTCATATGGGTATTTTGGCAAAAGGGGAGCGGGCAATCGCCACAACTAATAGAAATTTTATCGGAAGAATGGGGCATCCGGAAAGCGAAGTGTATCTTTCTAATCCTGCGGTTGCAGCTGCTTCCGCAATTACCGGCAAAATTTCATTACCGGACGATTTATGAAGGTCTTGATTACACAGATTTTTAGAGGCAGATTACACAGATTAGAGAAGACAGATGTGCAGATGAAACTATAAATGGAGCTAAACGATGATATTAAAAGGCAAGGTTCACAAATACGGTGACGATGTAAATACTGACGAAATAATTCCAGCAAGATATTTGAATACAATAAATCCGGAAGAGTTAGCTAAACATTGTATGGAAGATATTGATAAGGAGTTTGTAAAAAAAGTTTCTTCACGTGATGTTATAGTTGCGGGCAAGAATTTTGGTTGCGGTTCATCACGCGAACATGCACCGTTATGCATAAAAGCTGTGGGTGTATCTTGTGTTATAGCAGAAAGTTTTGCAAGGATATTTTTCAGAAATGCTATTAATATCGGGTTACCTATATTGGAGTCAAAAGAGGCGTCAAATAAAATTAAGAACGGCGATGAACTTGAGATAAATATTAAAGAAGGAAAAATTAAAAATTTGACCAGTCATCAGACATATTCGGCAAATCCATTCCCGGATTTTCTTCTTAAGATTATCAGTTCCGACGGTCTGTTGAAGTATATAAAAAGATAATAGGGTTAATAGAATCGTGATATAGTGCGATGGTGCGTTAGTGAGATAGGATAGGGTTTCTTATTTAATGAATTTCCATTTTCTATCGCTCAATCGCACAACCCCGCTATCGCACGATGTTGAATGAATTATAGAAACTAAAAAATTATGGCGGTAAGAGAAAATCGTTTTTCCCAAAGATTTTCGGTTAAAACACATGCCGAATTATGGACTTCAGATGGAAAAGATGTTTTATATAAAGGAAGAATTATAAATTTATCTACATCGGGATTGAAAGCGGTTTTTGAAAAGCAAACGATAGTTGTATTAAAGTATATTAAAACTAAATTTGGTTTGGAAAAAGCGAGGCCGTTTTTCTTTGAATCGGAAGTTGTATGGATAAAAGAAACTAATGCCGAAATATATGTCGGTGTAAGATTTAAAAATTTGACACTGGGCGATAAAGAGGGTGTTAGAAAATATTTGCGTGATTTAAAAATTGGTGATGTTTACACCATGTAATAAAATAATAGAAGCGAATATACGCAGATAGAAAAATAATCGCTGTACACGCGGATTTTTAAGGCGATATACTCTAAAGAATATTGTTTAAGTTTTTAATCTGTGTAATCGGTGTTAGAAATCTGCCCGTCCTCCGCAGTAGCAGACTACTGCTACGGAGGATGGATGTAATCAGATTACTTAGGGGGAGCAATGGCGAAAAAATACAAAATTGGTGTTTTACCTGGAGATGGAGTGGGTCCTGAGATTATTCGCGAAGGTTTAAAAGTAATGGAAGTTGCTTGTAAAAAAACAGATGTTAAGTATGAGTTAATCAATTATGATTTCGGTGGCGACAGGTATCTAAAAACCGGGGAGATATTACCTGATTCGGCAATACCGGAATTCAGGAAATTGGATGCTATTTATCTTGGTGCCATCGGGCATCCGGATGTTAAGCCCGGTATTCTTGAAAAAGGGCTGCTTTTAAGAACAAGATTCGAACTTGATCAATATATTAATTTAAGGCCGGTTGTTCTTTATCCTGGTGTTTATACACCGATTAAAGGTAAAGAGCCGAAAGATATCAATTTTGTAGTTGTCAGAGAAAATACCGAAGGTGCATACTCCGGTACCGGAGGGGTTTTTAAGAAAGATACTGAAGATGAAATAGCTACGCAGCTGGATATTAATACATATAAAGGTGTTGAGAGATGCGTCAGGTATGCATTTGAATTGGCTAAAAAGAGGAAAGCAAAAAATACTATTACATTGGTTGATAAGGCGAACGTTCTGACATATGCAGGTGATTTATGGCAAAGAGTATTTTATAAAATGGGAGAAGAATATCCGGATTTAAAAAAAGAGCACGCATTTGTGGATGCGACCTGCATGTGGTTTGTGAAAAATCCCGAATGGTTTGATGTCATTGTTACCAATAATATCTTTGGTGATATTATTACAGATTTAGCTGCAGTCGTTCAGGGCGGGCTTGGTGTTGCAGCCGGTGGAAATATTAATCCGAAAGGTGTTTCAATGTTTGAGCCGATTCACGGTTCCGCACCGAAATATACCGGTAAAAACGTAATCAATCCAATTGCAACAATAGCAGCGGGTGCAATGATGATGGATGTATTAGGCGAAACTAAAACTGCGGAACTTATAGACAATTCTGTTAGAAATATTTTATCATC
>DMMW01000080.1:5277-24111 GCA_003452965.1 Elusimicrobiota bacterium | reverse complement strand
AGTTAAAATAAAAAGTATAAATAAAAATAGGGTAAATATAAATTAAAAGTTAAAGTATAAAGTCTAAATTTTAACTTTAAACTTTTAACTTGTTTTTGATGGGAGAGTCTATGGACATGTTTGATAAGTGTCACAAAAGTGAAGTTGTGAAAGGTGCCAAATATCTTATAAAAAATGATTTATACCCTTATTTTCATACAGTAGAATCCGGACAGGATCCGGAAGTAATCGTTGAAGGTAAAAAGATGATTATGATGGGTTCAAATAACTATCTCGGGCTTACTTCTAACTGGCGGGTTAAAACCGCAGCTATAAGGGCGATTCAAAAATATGGTGTCGGGTGTGTCGGTTCAAGATTTTTAAACGGCACATTGGATATACATGTAAAACTTGAAGAAGAAATGGCGGATTTTGTCGGTAAGAAAAAAGCGTTACTATTTTCTACAGGAATGTTAACAAATTTCGGAGTGCTATCTGCTATCGCGGGTTTGCATGAATATATAATTATAGATGAGTATGATCATGCATCTATTATTGATGGATGCCGGCTTTCATTCGCCAAGATGATTAAGTTTAAACATAACGATATGTCCGATTTAGAACGAGTTTTAAAGTTTATAGGTTCAGAAAAAGCAAAGATAATAGTTGTCGACGGTGTTTATAGCATGGAAGGCGATATCGCAAATCTACCCGGAATCGTTGAACTTGCTGAAAAATATAATTCACGTGTAATGGTTGATGATGCACACGGATTAGGTGTGTTAGGAAAAAATGGAAGCGGTACCGCATCACATTTCGGATTAACTGACAAGGTGGATATTATTATGGGTACCTTTTCAAAATCTCTAGCGTCAATAGGCGGTTTTATAGCAGCTGATGAAGATGTGATATTTTATGTCAAGCATTTATCCAGAATACTTATTTTTACCGCAAGTTTATCACCTTCAAATGTTGCTACGGTTATATCAGCATTGAGCGTTATCAAAAAAAATCCGAGCAGAATTAAAAGGTTATGGAGAAACGCAAAGAAAATGCGTGATGGTTTTAAGGCGCTTGGGTTTGACACAGGAAAAAGTGAAACACCTATCATACCAGTAATAATCGGCGAAGATGAAAAAACATTCCAAATGTGGAAAACGCTTTACGAATTAGGTATTTTTACAACACCTATAGTTTCACCCGCAACACCGCCTGGAAGGGGCTTATTAAGAGTAAGTATGATGGCAACACATACCGATGAACAGCTTGATAGAACTCTGGAAGCTTTTGAAATTGCAGGCAGGGAACTGGGTATTATTGATACAAACAGGTCTTGGATAAGGAGAAAAAAATTTAGTTATAATATGTTCAATTTAAGGTCTTTACGCAATTGGATGGATAAAATATGGAACTAAATACAGGCAGTATATAGAACACAGATATAGTAGGAGGGAGTAAAGTGAAGGTTGTAAGTTATAATTTACCGGAAAAATTAGATGAATTTATTAAACTACCTTTCAATATTTATAAAAATACTGAATATAAAAAGTATTGGGTTCCTCCTTTGATTTCAGAAGTAAAAAAACTTTTCTCAAAAAAAAATCCTTTCTGGAAACATTCCAAAATAAAAATATTCTTAGCGGAAGATAACGGAAAATATATTGGGCGGATTGCTGCAATTATTGATAATGTATCTAACGATTTTCATAGTGAAAAATGCGGTTTTTTTGGTTATTTTGAATGCATAAATAACGCGGATGTCGCAAAACAGCTTATAACCGAAGCTAAAAAATATCTAAAATCGGAAGGAATGGATATTATTCGTGGTCCGATGAATCCTTCAACAAATGATGAATGTGCATTGCTTATAGAAGGATTTGATTCTTCACCTGCGATTATGATGTTATATAATCCACCTTATTATGCAGAACTTATAGAAAAAGCAGGCTTAAAAAAAGCTAAGGATTTATATGCATGGTTGCGAGTTGCCAAAGACGATCCGCCGCCGCGAATTGTCAAAATTGTAGAACATATTAAAAAGAAAGAAAATATTAAATTCAGGCATTTTGATATAAAAAATTTTAAAAGAGACGTACAGTATTTTAAAGATATATATAATTCAGCATGGGAAAAGAACTGGGGATTTGTACCGATGTCAGATGAAGAAATTGACTATATGGCGGATGGTCTAAAACCACTGATAGATACGAGAATATGTCACTTTTTGGAAGTCGGCGGTGTTCCTGTCGGTGCAACGTTAGCTTTACCGGATTATAATTTTGTATTGAAAAAGTTGAACGGCAGGATGGGACCTCTTGAAATACTAAAATTTTTATATTGGAAAAGAAAGATTAAATTTATACGACTTATGGCGTTAGGTGTAAAAAAAGAATATAGAGGTAAGGGGTTAGAGGCGGTTTTATATTATGAAATATTGATGGCGTGCAGGAAATACGGTTATTCCGGAGGCGGCGAGCTTTCATGGACTCTTGAAGATAATGATTTAATCAATAAAGGAATTTCAGCTATGGGCGGTGTTGTTTATAAAAAATACCGCATCTATGAAGCCAGTTTGAATTAATTAACGTGTATAATACGCTCCCCGTATGAAAGTTTTAGTCACAACCTATTTCAAAAGTTGTTATGAATAAAGAATTAGTTGCACTCTTTGTATTTTTATTTGCATACCTTTTTTTCATTATACTTCCCCATAAAAGAACATTAATTTCAATCTTAGGTGTTTTTGTATTAATTGTCTCCGGCATAATTTCACCCGGTAATGCTGTTAAATCAATTAACTGGAATGTAATGGGAATTTTTGTCGGTACGCTTATTATTGCCGATATTTTTATGGAAAGCAGATTTCCCGCTTACCTTGCCGAAATAATTGTTAATAAAGCAAAAAGCACAACATGGGCAATTCTTTTTATATGTGCATTAGCAGGGTTTATTTCCGCGTTTGTTGAAAATGTTGCAACCGTGTTAATAATTGCGCCGATTGCCCTTTCACTTGCAAAAAAACTAAAAATAAATCCAACCAATATAATGATAGCAATTGCAATTAGTTCAAACTTACAGGGAACCGCAACGCTTATAGGTGATCCACCAAGTATGCTTTTGGGTGGTTTTGCAAAGATGGATTTTTTTGATTTTTTCTTTTATAAAGGTAAGCCCAGCATATTTTTTGCAGTTGAGTTGGGTGCAATTGCATCCTTTTTTGTTCTTTTCTTTTTTTTCAGGCATCATAAAGAAAAGACTCAACTTATAAGTGAAGAAAACGTAAGGTCATGGTTCCCGACAGTTGTTCTTGTAATTCTAATTGTGCTTCTAGCAGGTTCCTCTTTTTTCGATAAAAATTTCGGATATATGGCTGGAGTAATTTGTATGGTGGCAGGATTTATTTCTTTAGTATGGGGTAGCGTAACAAAAAAAGAAAAAATATTTAAGGGACTTCAAAAACTTGATTGGGATACAACCTTTTTCTTAATGGCAATATTTATTCTTGTTAACGGACTTTCATTGTACGGTTGGATTGAAAAAATATCTATATTTTTGTCCGGTATAATAGGACAAAACATATTTCTCGGGTTTACAATTATTGTTTTTCTATCGGTGCTTTTATCGGCATTTATAGACAATGTCCCGTATCTTGTTGCGATGATTCCTGTTGCTATGTCGGTATCCGATAAATTAGGGGTAAGTCCGTCACTGTTTTTATTCGGGCTTTTAATAGGTGCCTCAGTAGGCGGTAATATAACGCCAATCGGTGCAGCAGCAAATATAGTATCATGCGGACTCTTGAAAAAAGAGGGTTATCCGGTAAGGTTTTTTGATTTTGTAAAAATAGGTTTACCTTTTACATTAATCAGTGTTTTTGTTTCGTATCTGTTTATCTGGTTTGTTTGGAAATAGACGTTTGAAAATAGGATTACAAGTCTTTAAAGTAATATAGGGGATGAATTAATGGAAGAAAAAGAAAAATATTATGTAGAAGGAATGCATTGTGCATCTTGTGCTACAAATATAGAAAAAGGTCTTAAAAAAATGGACGGTATAAAAGAAGCTCAAGTTAATTTTGCGAGTGGAACTTTATTTGTTGTTTTTGATAAAAATGTATCTTTAACCGATATTCAAAAGGAGGTAAATAAACTTGGTTATAATCTCAAAAAAGAAGAGGAACATAGAGAAGAATCACATGTTTATGAAATAGCCCAGTTAATCATCACCGGAATATTAATAATTTTAGGCCATTTATATCATCCGGTAAAGCAAAATAAGATAATTTTTTTATTCACCGCTTTATGGTGCGGATATCCGTTTATAAAAGCAATTTATATAAGTATAAAAAGCAAATTTATAGATGCTGATGCTTTTATGGGTTTGGGTATCGTAGGCACCATTTTTATAGGTGAATATATGGCGGGAACTATCATCGGTTTTCTGGTTCTAATTTCAAGGCTTGTGGAAGATTTTACAACCGAAAAATCAAAATCAGCGATTAATGATTTAATCAAAGCAGCCCCAAAAACAGCCCAGGTTATTAAAGATGGTCAAGAAATAGAAACATCTATTTTAAATGTAAAACTAAAAGATATTGTAATAGTAAGAGACGGCGAAAAAATTCCAGTAGACGGAAAAGTAGTAAAGGGTTCCGGTTCTGTAAATCAAGCGACGATAACCGGCGAATCGGTTCCTTTAGAAAAAAATATCGATGATACTGTGTATGCCGGTACGATACTTGATTCCGGTTTTTTGCAGATAGAAACTGAGCGTGTGGGTAGAGATTCCACATTCGGGAAAATTATTAAGCTAATAGAAGAAGCACAAGCCAGCAAGGCGCCTGTGCAAAAAGTGGCAGATGTATTCACAAATTATTTTACTCCTATTGTGCTAGCGCTGGTTTTAGTTACTTTTATAATTACCAAAAACTTTAGAATATCGGTAACTGTTTTAATAGTCGCCTGTCCGTGTGCCGTTGCACTTGCTACGCCGCTTGCTTTTGTCGCTGCAATCGGTAAGGCGTCACGTAAAGGAATATTGATTAAAGGCGGTATATATCTCGAAAATCTAAGTAAAACAAAAACTATTGTTTTTGATAAAACAGGTACATTGACTTTAGGTGAACCAAAGGTTATAGAAGTAAAAAGGTTCGGTGAACATACGGAAAATGAGATTATTGAATGTGCTGCTATTGCTGAAAAGTTTTCCGGACATCCTTTATCAAAAGCAATTTTAAGTAAAGCATTGGAACTAAATATATCGGTACCCGACCCGCAAAGTTTTGAAGTAATAAAAGGTAAAGGAGTGGTAGCGGAGTGTTTCAACCGAAAAATCATGCTCGGAAGCCGTGATTTGTTGCAGGATGCAAAAATAAACTTTTCTTCGGAGATAAATGATTATATGGAAAAGTTGGAAATGGAAGGTAAAACACCGCTTATAGTCGCGCATGATAATGATGTATGCGGAGTAATCACAGTGTCGGATATTATCCGTCCTAATGCACGGCAAACGATGTTTGATTTAAGAAAAATGGGAATCAATAGATTGATTATGTTAACCGGTGACAATGAAAGAACAGGCCGTGCCATTGGCGAACTATTGGGGATTGATGAGGTATATGCAGAAATGTTGCCGGAAGAAAAAGTTAAACTAATTAAATCCATATTGAATAAAAATGATAAAATAGTGATGGTTGGTGATGGTGTCAATGATGCCCCTGCATTAACTCAATCCGATGTAGGAATAGCAATGGGTGCCGCAGGTACAGATGTAGCTATAGAATCATCAAATATCGCTCTAATGAGTGATGACCTATCAAAAATACCGGAAGCAGTTTTATTGGGAAAGCGGACTTTTAGAACTATAAAACAGAATATTACACTTGGTATGGCTTTTAATATTATAGGCATGGGGCTTGCTGCTACTGGAATATTGAGTCCTATGGCAGCTGCTGTTGCCCATGTCCTTCCTGATTTCCTTGTCTTTATTAACTCATCAAGGTTGTTTAAATAATTAGAGGTTAGCGTTCCACCAGCTGGTGGAGAGGTTAGTATAAATCAAACCTATTACTAATCCCTATACGCTATACCCTATACGCTATCCTTTATACGCTGGTTTATTATTTTTTAATTAAAATTTTTTAATTCTATTTTAATATTATTTTAATTACAAAAAATATATACTTAAATAAAAATGGTATGGGAAAGATATTATGATTAAAAAGAGGGGTAAAATGACATTACAAAAATTAATAAAAATTAGCAAAAGAAATCATTCGTTTATGTTTACAGTAAAAGATTCTAAGCATAGTGAGATTATCGGTTTATCTGCCGAGAAAAGTGAGCATTTGAGTTCACCATCAAGGTTTGATGATTTTATATCAAACGTAAATAATATTATAAAAAAAGGTTAAGTGATATATTTTGTATAATTTAAGCAAAATTGTATTTAATGTTTTTATGAAGCTCCACGGATTAAAAACCCGTGGTATCTTTTTCTTTAGGATTCCAAGGAGCGGAATCCGGCCCGAAGACCATTCATCCGCACCTTTACAAACGTGGTTTTCTGGCTGCAGGATGAAAATTCGCCAATTTTGGGCGATATTTTTTTTGGCACTGAAAAAATTCTTTTTAATAGACGGCACTCAACGTGCAGCAGCTTTTGCTTATTATGCTTTTTTTTCAGTATTTCCTTTTATCATTATATTCTTGACTATTGCATCCGGTTTTGTTGAACGTCAAAAAGTAGAAAATCAAATCATAAATTATATTGAAAATTATATTCCGATTAGCAGTACAATTCAACAACAAATTATAAAAACTGTTTCTGAAATAGTGCTGTTTCGCTTTCAGGCGGGTATATTTGCATTTATTATTTTGATATGGTTGGCTATTCAATTTTTCTTAGCAATCATTTTAGCAGTTAATAGAGCGTGGAATATTAGAATATCTAAATGGTGGAAGCTGCCGTTAAAAAGTCTTTTTTTACTTATTATAGTGCTAGTGCTACTTATTTTAAGTATGGTATTTCCTGTTATATCCGGTATTGTAAAAGATAGAATTCTTCCGATGTATTTGTCATATTCTGGTTTTAATAATTTTATTAGAATATCTTTTCAATGGATGATAACTTTTGTTAGTATGAGCCTGTTTTATATGATAGCTCCGCGTATGAATAAAAGGTTTAATGAGATATGGTTGGCAGCAATATTAGCTACTATATTTTTGCAAATTTGTGCCAGTTTTTTTGTTTTATATTTAGAGAGTTTTACCGATTTGAATGCGGTTTATGGAGTTTTCAGCGGAATTATGGCGCTATTGCTATGGATTTATTTATGCGGATGTATCTTTATATTTGGTGCTTGTTTTTGCGCGAGCCAATCCGAAGTAGCATTTTCTGGTATCAAAAAATAATTAAATTGGATAAATATTAATCAAATAACAAATGAATATATTAATTAGAAGGACAATTATATTAATTACGATATTATTTTGTCTAATATCAGATGCATCAACAATGGATAATAAAACTATTTTTATTAAAAGTATAAAAATTGAAGGAACTAATGAGTTAAAAGTAAGCGAGATAAAAAAAGTAATGGATATAAAATTTCCAACATGGATACCATTTATTGGATTACCTCGATATGAAGAAACTATATTAAAAAAAGATTTAAAAAGTATCGAGAAACTTTATCAATCATACGGTTATTTTGGTGTTTCAGTTAATTACGATATAAAATTGAATAAGAATAAGATTAGTATTATTATTAGTATTAAAGAAGGTATTTACACAACTATAAGGAAAATAATGTTAATCACTGACAAACAGGATGAAGAATTAAGGTCTAATTTGTTGAACGAAATAGAGATTAAACAGGGACAGCGTTTTCAATATAAGTTCTATGAAGAATCAAAAAAAAAGATTAAGAATTATCTTTTAAACAATGGATATGGACAAGTTGCTGTTGAAGGCACAGTATTTGTTGATAGAGAAAGTTATCAATCAGATATTTTATTTAAAGTTAACGAAGGGCTTTTTCAGTATTTTGGCTCTGTTGAGATTATAGGAAACAAATTTATTAAAAAAAAACATATTTATGATGAAATTGTATTTGATTCGGGAGATGTATTTTCGCAAGAAAAAATAAATGAAAGCCAGGAAAACTTATTCAATCTTGGTTTATTTCAATCAGTGAAAATTACGGCTATTAGTTCAAGTTCGGCTACTATTGTTCCTGTTAAAGTGGATGTATCGGAAGGAAATAAAAGAGTGGTAAAATTAGGTGTTGGTTACGGAACTGAAGCAAGATTTAGAACGCAGGTTGAATGGAATCGCTATTATTTATGGGGTGCTCCGAGAACGTTGACTTTGAGCCTGTTCTATTCTTCAATTGAGAGAGAAGTATCTGCAAAATATTTTAAGCCGTATTTTATCAATAGAAAAAACAATCTTACTATAACGGGTAGCGTAAGTAGAGAGAATGTAAAAAGTTATGTCAACGATAAACTATCTTTAGAGACGCAGATAAAGAGAATGATAAACAATAAATTAGCTATTTTTGTTGCTTTTAATGTAGAAACTAATAAACCTATCAGAACAAATATTATTTTATTTGAAGATATTGTAGCGGCAACACCCGGTAGTTTATATTTTATTTCAAATATACAAACAGGATTAAATTACATCCATATAGACGATCCTTTTTATCCAAAACATGGAATTATTAATTCTTTTTACATAGAATCTGCATCATTTCTTTTGGGTTCAGAGATTGATTATTTGAAAGGTGTTATAGAAAATCATTTATATCGTACATTGATAAAAGATTTGATAATAGTATCGAGAGTTAAGTTTGGACTTATTAAACCATACCATCATACCGATTATATGCCTATATTTAAAAAATTTTTTAGCGGTGGCAGTAACAGTGTAAGAGGCTATGGCTTTCAGGAAATAGGTCCGAAAGATGAGGCTGATAATCCTATCGGAGGCGAATCAATAGTTGAGAGTAATATAGAGTTATATTTTCCTATAATAAATAAGTTTAAAGGCACTGTCTTTTTAGATGCAGGAGATGTATATCTAACGGATTTTAAACTTGATATTTATGAATTACAATATGGTGCAGGAACCGGGATTAGGTATATTACGCCATTTGGACCATTGGGGCTTGATATAGCATTTCCTGTAGAGCATTTGAAAAAAATTGAATTCGATATGTACAAAATACATTTTAGTATAGGGCTTGGATTCTAATAGAGATAATATGACGTTTTTAAATAGATTGTTTAAGATTATTAAATATTTTATTATTGTTTTTATAATAATTATTATTTTAATATATTTGTTTATTCAGACCGGATTTTTTAAGTCGCAATTAAAACAATATGTCGTTAAAATGTTAAAATCAGAAATAAATGGCGATTTAAAAATTGAAAAGATTGAAGGCAACCTTTTTACCAAGGTCATATTGAAAGAAGTTAGAATTGTAGATGCTGACGAAGAAATACTAAATGTTGAAAGTATATCCATTTCATATTCTATTATTAATATTATTAATGGAAAGCTATTTTTTTCTAGTTTTGTTCTATCGAAACCGTATATTAGATTAATACAGGATGTATCCGGTTCTTGGAATTTTGAAAAATTTATTCAATATAAAAATAAAAAAGAGCAAGATAACAGGACTAAAGTTAACAGTGTGTCTTTTATAGCGGATAATATCAAAATTGAGGAAGGGAATATATATTTATCCAAACAGAATGAAATAAGAAATATAAATATTGATATGACAGCATCTCTTAATATTGCCCGAGATGATATCGACATTAATATAAAAAAAATACAGGCAAAGATTGATAAACCAAAGATAGAGATTACAAATCTTAGCGGAAATATTTCAAAGAACAAAAAGGATTTAATTATAAGAAATTTACATTTAGAAACAAAGTATTCGAAATTAAAATTAGATGGGAGAATAAGTAATTTAAGCAATCCTATATTTGATTTACAGCTGGATTGCCCCACAGTATCATTAAAAGATTTTGGATTAATAGGGCATAATGATGAGTATAAAGAGGTATTTTCAAGTAGAATTAACATTTCCGGAAGTTTAGATAAACTTGAAATTTCTCAAATAATAGAATATAAGGAACTTAAGGTAAGTAATGAGATAAAGGCTAATTTAACAATACCGGATATTAATATATACACTAATATTAGGAATCTTGATTTAGAAATATTATCAATATTCGGATTGAGCATCGATAAAGTACATCCGAAAGGTGAGATAAATTTAAATGTAAAAGCACAGATAAAAGGCAAAAGTATCGATGAACTTATATCTGCAGTAACTGTAAATATTCTTCCTTCAACACTGCCAAATTTACAGATATTAAATAGCACTATTACCTTGAATGTTGTGAGAAGAGAAATATATTTAAAAGGCATGCTTAATGCTTTGCCGGAGGACTTTGATTTTCTAGTACAGGGATATTTGGGTAGAAAGGTTTTTTCAATTAGTAAATTTAATATTCGGCATGGTGAAGCAATCTTAACTTCTGAAGGGACGATAGGATTAAGAAAAAATGATAATTTAAATATAAAATATGATTTTAAAAATATAAATCTTGGTTATATTTCCAATATGTTTGCATTTGTAAAAATAATCGGAGAAATTGATATATCGGGAGAACTCAGAGGCAAAATAGACAACCCCGTTATTTTAATCTTGATGGAAGGAAAAAATATTTCATATAAAGGAATGAGTTCAAATTCTTTAAAGATAAATGCGCAATTATCAGGTTTTGAATTTCCACCTAAAGGCAATGCAGATATAGAAGCATTAGGATTTGAAGTAGACGGATATTCGTTCGATAGAACTAAATTAAATGTGAAAAACAATAATGATATAATAAATTTAGATTTGGAAGTTGAAAAAGACAGATTAAATAGATTTAATTTAAGTGCATACATTAATAATTTAAGTACTAAAGCGACTTCGGTTCATATAAATAGGATAAATATAACTGTCGGTGCCAATACATGGACTAATAAAGATTCGATTAATGCTGAGTTTACAAAAAAGCAAATATTAATAAAGTCTTTAAAAATATTCAATGAAAACCAAGAGATATCAATTAAGGGTAAAATTGGGAATATACAGGATATAGACATTGAAGTTCAACTAAAAGCTGTAAATATTGATATTTTTAATATTATATTAAAATCGAATTTACCGTTGCAAGGTTTCCTTTCGGCAAATCTAAAAATGAAAGGAAATTACGCTTTTCCTGAAATTTCAGGAATATTAAATTTATATAACGCTGCTTTAGGTGAATTTTCGTTTAATAATATGCCTATAAATATTAAGTATGCAAAAAGAAACCTGGAATTAACTGCATATATTGAGAGAGATAACGAAAAACTTATTTCTTTGACAGGAAAAATTCCTATTGATTTATCCCTTACCCCTATTAAGCAACGTATTTTGTATGATGGTCTTAATATTTCTTTGGAAACAAAAAATCTTAACCTTAATATATTATCTTTATTGTCCAAACAAATATATTCGTCAGGAAATCTGAACATGAAACTTTCATTGAGAGGTAATCCGATATCTCCGAACGCATGGGGTACTATAGATATCATAAATGCAAAATTTTATCATTTTGCTATAGGAACGGAGTATAGGGATATTAATAGTCATATCGTTATAAACGATTCTATCGCAATTATAGACAGTCTTATATTAAAAAGCGGTGAGGGTAATGCAGAATTAAGTGGCAGAGTATTTTTAAAGAATTTAGATTCTTATAAAATGGACATCAATCTTATTTGCAAAGATTTTAGAATTATGAGTACAAATATATTTTCAGGAGATGTGAATTCCAATCTTGTTTTTAAAAATACGGATGGCAGCAATAATCTTGGAGGTTCTATTACAGTAATAAAATCGGAATATAATATTCCAACGAAAGGTAAAATTGATATAGGAGATATTGAATTTATTGATGTGAAAACTCAAATAAACATAGTGAAACCCAAACAAAATAAATTATCGGAATTATTTAGGGAAATGAATATGAATATTGCTATTTTCATACCGGGAAGGACATGGATATATGGGAAAGGAATAGTTGCAGAGGTCGAAGGAAATCTTAGGTTAATAAAAGAGAATAGTAATTCAATTTTAATATTCGGAGAGATTACTGCGATTAGAGGTTCCTATACCATAAATAGAAGAATCTTTACTATAAACGAAGGTAAAATTGTTTTTACAGGAATAGATATTAAGCATGCGTTTATAGAAGTAATAGCATCAGGGAGAGTAAGTGATATTATAATAGAAGTGATTCTTAGCGGAACAATAGAAAATCCTGCCGTTTCTTTTAGAAGCGATCCACCAATGGAGCAAAGCGATATTATTTCATATATGATATTTGGAACTTCAAGTGATAAATTATTACAATCGGAGAAAGCATCATTAAAAGGAAGTTCTTTTAATATATTAGTAGGATTTGCAGAACAAAATATTGAAGATTTTTTGGGAAAGAGAGTGGATGTTATTACGTTGCAACCGTCACAGGGAATCTGGGGGGTAGGTAAGTACATAACCGATAAATTATTTGTTAAATATGAATGGATGTCATCGCAGGATGAAAGTCCGCAAACAATACTGAACTATAGATTAAATAAGTTTATGGATATAAGTTCGAAATTAGGAAACCAGAAAACTTCCGGTATGGACATGTTTTTCCGATTCGGTTATTAATCCCATAGTCAGAATAAAAGCGTAGATGAATGGTCTTCAGGTTGTTCCTGAGGTAAAAGACAGCCTGTCTATTCTTCATAGCGATGCGAAGGTGGATTAAAAATTTTTAATTTATTTCTAATGTTATTTTAATAATTAATAATGTATATTATTCCTAAGCTTTTCAAAAATATTATGACCCCGTTAATAATGTATCTTATAATAATTGTAATTATTATTCTACTTATTAAAATAATTTACAACATTATTTTACGGGGTGAAAAATCATGGTTTTTTAATAATATGCCAGTATTGGCAGAGCATATTTAAAAAGGAAGGTGAATGTTATGAGATTGGCTATTAAGAATTTGTATTATGTAAGTTTGGTTGCTGTAATTTTTGTTTCAGGATGCGCATTCACTAAAATCACGGCAGTTTGGAAATCGTCGGCATATATATCACAGCCGGATAAGATTTTGGTTATCGCGATTGCTAAAAAGGAAGTGACAAAAAGACTTTTAGAAGATGATTTTGTTAGTAGAATTAAAGAGCGAAATACTGGTGCTATTGCAAGTTATACGATTATTCCTGAAGATAAACAAAATGACGATGAATTTATTGCGGAAAAAATGAAAGAGCAGGGTGCTAATGCGGTGCTCATTACGAGATTCGTAGATTTAAAAACTGCGTATAGATGTGTTCCCGGCGGTGATTTCGCTACACCTTATGGTACATGGCGAGGATACTATGAATATGGATTTGGGATTATGTGCTCTTCTGGATATGTATCTGAAGATGATTACGCTGTAATGGAAACTAATCTTTATTCTGATGGAAAAAGCGATCTGATATGGACAGCTTCTTCAAAAACGCAGATTTTAAGTACCGACCAGAAGTTTATCAAAGCATATGTAAAATATATTATTAAGACTATGATTAAGCAAAAAGTATTAAGGAATAGGTAGCTATCCTTATAAGGGGGATAAGAAGATGCTAAAGGAAAATGTTTTGAACGAGTTAAACAAACAGATTAATGCAGAATTGTATTCGGCGTATTTTTATTTGTCAATGTCGGCATTTTTTGAAAAAAGAACTTTAAAGGGTTTTTCAAACTGGTTAAAAGTGCAAGCGAAAAGGGAACTTAGCCATGCAATGAAGTTCTATTATTACATAGTCAAGAGCGGAGCAAAGGTATCGGTATCTCCGAAAAAGTGGTCGTCGCCATTAGAGGCTTTTGACGATATTTTTAGCCATAAGAAAAAAGCTTCAAATTTAATAAATGAACTTACAGATTTGGTAGCTAAAAGAAAAGACAAAGAAACGTATAATGAATTAAAGTGGTTTTTAAAGGAACAAGAAAAAGACGAAATACAGACAAATGAAATTGCACAGAAACTAAAGTTTGTTAAAGAAGGAAAAAGCAGTTTATCAATGATAGACGGTGAATTTGCAGAAATAATAGTAATGTGACATACAAGGATTATATGTATAAGAAATCAGTTATTATTTGCGGACAAGCAGGGCAGGGGATACAGACCGTATGTTTTATTTTGGCAAAAGCTATTGTAAGGTCAGGATATTATGTTTTTGCATGGCAGGATTTTCAATCACGTATCAGGGGCGGGGAAACATCTTCGCGATTGATATTAAGTGATGAACCAGTAAAATCATTGCCTGATAAGTACGATATTCTTGTTTCGCTTGATAAGACAAATACCGATATTTATATGCCGTTGATTAAACAAGACGGCATTGTTTTGGCTGAAGATGAGACTGACAGAAATATTATAAATATTCCATTAAAAAAAATTGCAATGGAAATAGGTGAGAACAAGATTTATGCAAATGCAGCTGCTATAGGGGCGGTGTGGGCGGTTATAGGATTGCCGATTGAAAAAGTTGAAAATGTTTTAAGACAAGAATTCACTAAGAAAAGTGAAAATATTGCAAATAGAAACATTATTGTTGCAAAGCATTCGTATAAGTGGATTGAAGAGAATTGCATCAATTGCAGACAAAAAATTGAAACTAAAAATGGTTCCGCAAAAATGGTATTAACAGGTAATGAAGCGGTAGCTTTAGGCGCTATTGCGGCGGATTGCCGATTTATGGCTGCTTATCCTATGACACCATCAACCGGTATAATTACATATCTTTCCGAAACGTCACACAAAACCGGTATATTAACCGAACAAGCGGAAGATGAGATTGCTGCTATAAATATGGCAATAGGAGCAAGTTATGCCGGCGTAAGGTCATTAACTGCTACTAGCGGCGGTGGATTTTCACTTATGGTAGAAGGGTTGTCTTTAGCTGCTATGACAGAGACGCCTATTGTCATTGTTTTAGGTCAGCGACCCGGTCCCGCAACTGGTCTTCCCACAAGAACAGAGCAGGGCGATTTGAATTTTGCACTTAATGCAGCACATGGTGAGTTCCCAAGATTTATATTTGCACCTTCAAATCCTGTAGAGGCATTCAATTTAATGATTAAAGCATTTGAGGTTAGTCAGAAATATAGAGTGCCGGCAATAGTTTTAACCGACCAATATCTTGCAGATTCATATTGGACGGTAGATAATTTTGATATAGATAGTATTAAATTGAATGATTACTTTTCTAAACCCGAAAACATAAATGGTGAATTCAAAAAATATATGCTTACCGATAATGGAATTTCACCCAGATTAAAACCGGGTGAAAGCGGGAATTTAGTTATAGACGATTCTGACGAACATGACCAGTACGGACATATGACGGAAAATGATATAATTAGAAAACTAATGGTGGAGAAACGATGGAAAAAATATTGTTCTATGATAGAAGAAATGAGAGTCGTTGTTCCAAATAATATTTATGATTCGGATATTGTTCTTGTAAGTTGGGGTTCTAACTACGGAATAACTTTAGAATCGACTAAAATGCTGACGGCTAAAGGCATAAAAACGACAATTATAAATTTTAGTGAAATATGGCCTCTTAAAGTTCCGATAGTGTTATTAAATAAAGAAAAGAAGTTTAAAATAGTTGTAGTTGAAAATAATTTTAACGGACAATTTGCCGGTCTGCTTGAAGAAAAAGGCGTAGTAGTCGATTATAAAATTTTGAAGTATAACGGATTACCGTTTACTGAAGATGAAATAACAAGAATAATTACGGAGAAATATGGCAAAGATTGAGGATTTTAAAAACAATGTTAGTTCGGCTTGGTGCCCAGGTTGCAGCAATTTTAGTATTTTAACGGCTGTAAAAAATGCTTTTGTAAAACTTGATATTAGACCACAGGATATTGTTATAGTTTCCGGGATAGGTCAGGCTGGAAAGTTGCCGCATTACATAAATTGCAATGTTTTTAACGGACTTCACGGGCGTACGCTACCCGTTGCCACTGCAATAAAAGCTGTGAATCCAAAGCTGACGGTGATAGCGGTGGCGGGTGATGGCGATATGTACGGCGAGGGTGGAAATCATCTGCTGCACGCTTTTCGCAGGAATCCGGATATAACAGTAATTGTTCATAATAATGGAGTATACGCTCTTACAAAAGGACAGGCATCGCCAACTACTGAGTTAGGAATTAAAACAAAACTGCAATTTGACGGCGTAATAGAAGAGCCGATGAATCCTCTTGTTTTGGCAATTGCGATGAACTGTTCGTTTGTTGCAAGAGGTTTTGCGGGTGATTTGGATTTTCTATCAGAATTAATAACTTTAGGAATAAGATATAAAGGATTTTCATTAATAGATATTATCCAGCCATGTTTGACTTTTGGGGTTCATCAGGTTCCTTGGTATAAAGATAAAGTGTATAGACTGACCAAAGAATACAATCCAAACGATAGAGATGCAGCATTTAAAAAAGCGGGTGAAAATAAAGAAAAAATTCCAACCGGTATTTTGTATGTAAATAATAAGCCTATATTTCCGGATATTGATTATAATCTTGAACAAAAACCGGTTTTGGATAAAGCCGTTTTAAAAGAATTATTGAAAACATTTGAATAATGATAAATAAAATTGGTTTTTAGGATTACTCATTTGCTTGACAATTTTGTTTATTTTTGTAGAATATTTTTAAAGTCGGAGGGGTATGAAAAAAATACCGATAAAATATAATAAGCCTGGTGAGAAAGTAAAAGAGGAAAGTAATTATTATTGTCATGTATGCGGAACTGAAAGCGGTACTGAAGAGGTGAAATTAAAGAAAGGGCAGAGATTTGGCGAATGTCAGAATTGCGGCATATCGACATTATGGATAAAAAAGAAAAAATAGAGATTTAAGGCGGAATTAAATGAATGTATTCAAAACAAGCGAAATGATTGAATTTGCCATTCAAATAGAAAAGAACGGTGAAAAGTTTTATCGTGAATCAGTCAAACTAATTCCTGATGAGAGAATAAAAACTCTTTTCTCGGATCTTGCAGACCAGGAATTAGAACATAAAAAAGTGTTTGAGAGTTTTTTGAAAAAAGTAGAAAATTATAATCCACCTGAATTATATAATGACGATTATTTTTCCTATCTCAGAGCGTATGCCGATACTAAAATATTCAATAAGAAATTACCTAGAATAAAAGAACCTACTGAAGCCATTCGTTTTGCTTTGGACATTGAAAAAGATTCTATATTGTATTACAGCGAATCTAAGAATTTTGTTCATGACGACGATAAAAAAATACTTGACGGAATTATAGAAGAAGAAAGAAAGCATTTTTTAAGATTATGGGAATTACTTAAGAAACAATAATGATGAACAAATTTATTTTATTTTTGCTTTTTTATATATTATTTATTTATGGTTGTAAAAAAATTGAAATTGAAAAAAATAGTAATGATTCCGGACACTATAAAGTTTTAACCGATTCGGATGTTATTACAGATTTTATCCCGCCGCAGAGCGAATATAATACTGTTGAACGTTGTCCTGTTATGGGAGATAAAGTTATTGTTGGAAAAGATACAAAAGCAGTGAAGTATAAAGAAAAAATATTTTATTTTTGTTGTCCGGAATGTATTTCTAAGTTTAAATCAGAACCGGAGAAATATTCAAAATGATGATATTAAGTAAACCGCTTTTTATATGGTTTGGTATTTTAGGTTTTATATCAATAATTATAACCGCGATTCTTGGTTATAAATTGAAAGTTAAAATACATAAGAAAATGGCTGTAATAGCGATTATTTTATTAATATTCATAAAATAATAGGTGCAATGGGTTTTTATTGAAATAACGGGCAATACAAGGTGTTTAAATGCAAAATGTGAGTATTTCTGATTGTAGTTAATGGGGGTTTATATGGAAAAATGGAAATGTGTTGTATGTGGCTGGGTATATGATCCTGCTGTAGGAGATACTTCTCAGAACATAAAACCTGGTGTAAAATTTGAAGAGCTTCCGGAAGATTGGATATGTCCGGAATGCGGCGCAACTAAAGATATGTTTGAAAAGATATAAGATAATCCGTTTATGTTCTGTGAACTGATAAGGTAATATCAAAAATATTATGAAAAATCATGAAAAAGCAGGAAATGATAAAAATAATGAATTTTTTAAAGGATTTAATAAAAGTGCTGTCATTACGAGGGAGTTCATGACCGAAGTAATCTCGGAGATTGCCACCCCGTACGGGTCGCAATGACGACGCAACTGGGGGAGCGACGAAGTGAAAATTTGTTGATTATTTTATCGTTAATGAATTATATAAATGAAAAACAAAAAAATCAAAGTTTTTGACATAACGTTAGGATAAAATAGGAGATGCTAAAGATGAAAAATAAGCAAAATCTAACTAAAACAAAAGTTATTCAACCATCCCAGAATCAGGAAAAAATGCTTTCAAAAAGGGGGAAAACAATTATTTTTGTCGGTATAGGTATTCTTATACTTGGATATATAATATTGACAAAAACAAATCCCCAAGGTGATAATTGGGCAAGTATCATATCACCATTTCTTCTTGTAGGCGGTTATATTACAGTTGCAATAGGAATAATTTCTTAACCTCTGTTTACCTATCGTCATTGGTGACCGAAGCAATCCCATAAAATGATAAACTTTCATGTTTTTCACAGTAAGGTTAACTTGCGTTAACTTGCGTT
>DMMW01000080.1:0-5157 GCA_003452965.1 Elusimicrobiota bacterium | reverse complement strand
TGCGTTAACTTGCGTTAACTTGCATGGTTAGTCGGGTTAATATCATGCAGGAATAACGGCACACAATCCAGCCTTTTTTTGGCAAATATTACACATTTATAGACGGTAAAATTAATTATTTCGCCTCTTTATCTATTTTTCCCATCTCTTTTTTCCATTTTTTTATTACTTCTCTTCATCTTTTTTTGGTTCCAATCTATTACTTATCTCTTTGCGAAAATATTGTCAAATTTTAGGGAAATTTAATTGTTTGCTTCCGTTGTGTTTGAAATTTTGCTAAAAATTTGCCAACTTTTAGCAGTATTTATCCTGCCTTTTTCATTCTTTGGTAATTAAAACCTTTTGTCCGCATCATTTTAGGAAAGGAGCGTATTTTGTAACTGGTATAGTCTTAAGCCATTCCATGGTGTTTTTTGGTCAGTCAAATTTTAGCAAAAATTTGGCAAGATTTTCATAAATTCTTTTGTTACCGTTCCTACCCTTATTAACTAAATTATGTATTTAAAATATTTTTATAATTTCTAAAATTTGATTTTTTAGAATTTTTAGAATTTTAAGCAAAAATTCAGAAAAATTAAATATATTAGAGTGCCAAGCATATATTTTCAATATATGTTCTGATAGTTATGATATATTAGCTCAATAATTGGTTAAAAATGCAATATATCTATATATACTATAATATAAAAATATACTGTCATTCCAATGATATATATGGTATTAAAGTTAACATAAGATATCTTATGCGAACCATATTAGGGGTAAAATTGGCTAATTTAATTATTTTATTTTGTGATTTAAGGTGTAGAAATGGCAGGAAATTATATGGGTTTATTCACTTTTTAGCAGAATATTTGGTAGCAATTGGTAGCAACAGGTTAGTTCATACGATATTTGGTAAAATTGAGATAAGTATATTAAGGATATACGGAATAGTTATATATATTTTACTAATTTATAACCTAGTCCTTTAATAGTTAAAATATATTTTGCATAATACGGGCCAAGTTTTTTTCTAAGATTTGACATATGAGTTATTAAAGTATGCGTATTTACATGCTCAGCATAGCCAAAAGTTGTTTCTAATAGATATTTATAAGAGAGCAATTGTTCATGTCTTCTAATTAATGTTAATAGTAGATCTGTTTCAATTTGAGTTAAGTTAACGATTTTGCCTTTTATTTTAACATATCTTTCATCTTCGTTTATTTCTAAACCGTATTTCTTAATAGTTTGTTTTAATTTGCATTTGTAATCCTGCCAGCGGAATATATTTTTTAGTCTGGCAATAAAAACATTATTGTCAAATGGTTTGGTTATATATTCACAAGCACCGTTCTCTATACATAACACCTGGTCTTTTTCGGTAACCTGGGTGCCTGTTAATATTAAAATAGGTATATGGGATGTGGTTCTATCTTGTTTTAGTATTCTTTGGACCTTATGACCGCTTATGTCCGGTAGTAATAAATCAAGAATTATTACGTCAGGTTTTGTTTTTGTCGCTAAATCAATCCCTTTTTCACCATTTTCAGCGGTTATTACTGATATATTTTCAGTAAGCAAAAGTTCCTTCAATGCTTCAAGGATGCATATATTATCATCGATTATAAGGACTTTATATCGCATAAGAATAGTAATAATATGTGATTATTAAAAATATTTTGCAAATTAAAAATGTTTTTCCTTAAATAAGTCAGATATGAATTAAAAATTATACTTAATTATAGCATTTAAATATCAAGAATGAGTCAATTTTTGGTAAATTTTAGGTAAATTATTTATGGGTATAATAGGGCAGGTATTAACGACGAGAAATAAATGAATATCCGTCTGAAAAGGCTAAAATATTATTAATTTTATATTTTTAAAAAAAGTTTTTAAGAAGAGTATTTATATTTAGTTAATCTATATCCAATAGATCTTACTGTTTCAATATTATAATCTGAACCGAGTTTCTTTTTCAAATTACTAATGTGACTTACTAAGGTGCGAGTATCTATATTTTTGCCATAACCCCAAATTGTTTCAAGAAGCTCGGTATATTTTAATATTTGCCCACATTTTTTTATTAATAAATACAGCAAATCAAATTCTATTTTAGTAAGTTTGATTAATTTATGTTTTATTCTAATTGTATGTTCATCTTCGTTTATTTCTAAACCGTATTTCTTAATAGTTTGTTTTAATTTGCATTTGTAATCCTGCCAGCGGAATATATTTTTTAATCTGGCAATAAAAACATCATTGTCAAATGGTTTGGTTATATATTCACAAGCTCCATTCTCTATACATAACACCTGGTCTTTTTCGGTAACCTGGGTGCCTGTTAATATTAAAATAGGTATATGGGATGTGGTTCTATCTTGTTTTAGTATTCTTTGGACCTTATGACCGCTTATGTCCGGTAGTAATAAATCAAGAATTATTACGTCAGGTTTTGTTTTTGTCGCTAAATCAATCCCTTTTTCACCATTTTCAGCGGTTATTACTGATATATTTTCAGTAAGCAAAAGTTCCTTCAATGCTTCAAGGATGCATATATTATCATCGATTATAAGGACTTTATATCGCATATATACTTATCCTTTTTATTGGAAAAACTAATTTACTATACTTTTTAAGTGATTATCAATTGATTTCCTCAATAAATGCGGAGTAAATCCTGCGATTAAATAAAATAGAACTATAGAAAAGCAAGTTATAAAGCCTTAATTCACCCAATAAAAGTATATAGAATATTTCGGGATTTGTAAAGGTATTTTCGATAATAAATATTTTTTTTAAGCGGACCAGAACTCTTTAGGAAAGTTTTTATCGGGATGTTTGAAAGATATAGAAAAATGGTATGGCCATCTTTCAATTTCAATTCCTTTTTGCTCGGCAACTACTACCACTTCTATTGTATTCCCTATTGAAGTACCTATAAGAGAAAGATTAAGATTAAGCTCAATTATTCCTTTTTTGCCTATCGAAAAACTTTCAATCTTATTTTCAATCTTATTATTGTTGAAAGTTGCAATGTTATTTTTATGATTGATTTTAAATATTTTTTCATCCGGTTTGATGAAAATTATTTTAAATTCCGTTTCTTCGGGATAAGGATAATGGCAATCCAATCTGAAATAAAGGTTGGTTTCGTCAAACCCCCAGTAAATCGCTTTTAATATAGTATCGGTTTGTTGCATTGCCCCGCCCGAATTAACAACATCGTAAAAGCCGGCGTTATACCATTCGTAATAACTGGAAACCTGACCGTCAATTATGGGTTTTATAAAATCAACGGGATTTATAAAGCTGCTTGTTTCCCATCTTCTCTTAATTGATAAGTAAAGATTATCCGGCACTTTTTCATTTAAAAGCTTATATATATTTATTAAATGTGATCTAAAAAGCATGTCAAATTCTGAATCGTTCATAGAAGAATGGTCTGAACCGTACCACCAGTTCCAGTCGCTACCTTCTGCTATATAAAGTTCTTTCCAAGCTTTCTTAAGTTTTTCGGGAACCGCTGATTTAGCTCTGCTTTCTAAAAATACTCTGGTTTGATTAAGATAGTCCCAAGCAGTGTTATCTTCAGAATGGCCTATCCATATACCAAAATTACCGTTAATCCATGAACCCGGAAAGATACCCTTTAATTCTTCTTTAGGCGGAAATTTTTCAATGTAATCGGATACAGTGGTTGTTATATAACCATTTTTTTCTGCATATGATAATTTTGTATAAAGAGCGTTTAGGAAATCTATGCCATCGTTACTATAATATTCCCAACAATTTTCGCCATCAAGTATTATACTGACAAGATGTTCTTCATCTTTACAAAGCGTTCTTTTTATTCTACAAAGGCGATCTATAAAATCATTTGCTGCGGCTTCAGGGTTCATTTTGTGATATACAAAACCGATTAGGTCGGATAATTTATGGTCCCTGAAAATTATATTTATTTTATTGTTATTAACATTTACCCTATATGGTCTATATAATATTTCCTCAATAGGTCTGTTTAAATCAATAAGCGTTTTAAATAATATTTCCTCATCGGTAGCTATCCAGTTGACATTGTTTTTGGCAAACATAGGTATAACATCTGAAGATACTGAACCTTCAGAAGGCCACATACCCTTTGGTTTTTTACTGAATATCTTTTCGTAGTATTCAATGCCCATTTTTATTTGTGTTTCCGCATCTTCCGGAACATGAAATCTTGTTCTAGGAAGTATTACTTGCTGCATTCCGACTTTTGCAATATTTGTATCTATTAATAATGGTAATATCGGATGATAAAACGGCGATGTTGTAACTTCTATTTGTCCTTTATCTTGCAGTTCCTTGTGTTTTGGAAGCACAAGGTTTATTATTTTAAGCATTTCATCAAGAAGAATCTGTTTGTCCTCTTCGGTAAAATTTTTCCCTTTGTTGAAGATTCTCTTGATTTTTTCATTATTTTGCCGAAAAGAAGGATCAATCCATGCAAGGTTAAACCATACTATTATATCCAGTATATCCTGAAAACTGAATAACGGCTCAATTCTTTTTAAATATTCATCCGAAACAAACCATCCCCTTCTCTTGAATAATTCATCATATGCTGGATAGGGTTCAATCATTGTAGATGGATTTACCATGAAGAAATTTTTAAGTACGAATATTCTGTCATTTTTAGAAAGCGTTTTTGTTGGTTTCCGGGATATAGTCAAGAATTCATCGCTTGCACCTTCCGAATAATCAATTATTTGTTCCATTAAAGAAGGAGTTATGTTGAATGTTTGTTTTATTTTAGGATAATTGTCTAAAATTGCTGCGATATCGTAATAATCTTTTGTACAATGAAGACGTACCCACGGCAATAAATATTCATTATTTTCCGGATTTTTATAATAAGGTTGATGTTGATGCCAGACAAATGCTATATATAAAGGTTTCATAAAAAAAAGATTACATAGAATAACTAAGCCAAAATAACACGCGGAAGTCGGACCTACTGGACCGACTGAGCATGTTACCCCGCAAAGCGGGGCAAACACCATTATCTGTATAATTTGCACGCGGAAGTCGGACCTACTGGACCGACTGAGCATGTTACCCCGCAAAGCGGGGCAAACACCATTATCTGTATAATTTGCACACGGAGTTCGGAGCAACCGCACCGAACGA
>DMMW01000082.1 GCA_003452965.1 Elusimicrobiota bacterium | reverse complement strand
GTCCTCCGTTTTCCCTTATTCCCATTGCCCCGGCAATCGCCATTCTTTATTAGATTCCTGATTATTTTTTATTGCGACCACCACTGGTTTTAAAAACGAAGTAATCCTATCCATTATTTTATCGAATGATTGATCTGCATCATGAAGTTTTGATTTGTTTAGAAAAGCAAACCATTGCTGCTGTCTTGTTTTATCTGTCTGGAACTCACTTTGAAAAATTAGCGGATTATCCGGCAGAAAAGTTTTTCTCCGTTGAAAAGTAGTTTCTATTGCTTCTTTAAGTGTTGCTGCGGAAAATTTATGATTTTTTGAAAGATTGTACACATCATAAAAATCTTTCATACGGCTATTTAACATAGCAAGTTTAATCATCGCTTCGAATTTTTCGGAAATAATACTTTCAACAGAATAAACTTTAATAATCGGAGAATTTTCATCCAGCAGTGTGGGGAATTTTATGGTTTCGGCTTGAGGAACGATTTTATCTCCGAAACCAATATCTATTTGTAATTTCTTCTTTGCCTGCCCAAGATTTGCATCAATTTTAATTCTTATCCCTTCGTAATCTGCATCCTCTTTTATTCGCTTGGATTCAATTGATGACTTGAGAAATTTAACACCATCATTATAATCCAACTCGGCAATTTTTATAATTATTTGTTTAATCTTTTCTATATCATTTATTATTTTGTCTCCTAGAAAATCAATGTCTTTTGTAGGACGAGTTTGTGGCAGGTCAAAACTAATTAATAGCAGTCCGCCTTTCAGTATAAAATAATTTGAAAATTCTGAAATTGAAAGACGGTAAAGAAATCTTTCCTGAAAATACCGTAATAAAAGAGCATCAAAATCTATATTCTCAGTCCTTGCAATATTCGTAAGTCTTGCCCTTACTGAAGCGGCTTTATCTTTAACTTCTTTATTCATAATTTTACCATGGATTGATTTAAATCATAGCATTAAGCCATGTTTGCATCAGCGGTTTGACTCGGCAAATTTCGGCGTATTCAAGTAGTTTTTCAAGATTGCGATCTTTACGCTTAAGATATCCGGATAGCGATTCCTTGGCTATGTCAAGTCCCAGTTTATTCCGATAACGAAAACAATCGCATATAGTTTTTTCCATACAATATATGCGAATTGTAGAACTGTTTATCTTTATCCTATCAATTCCTGCTTCAAACTGTTTTCTTGAAAAATAATAAAATTCAACAGGTGGATATTCTATTTTTGGTTTTCTTGTACTACGACAAATAGCCATTGATATAACTGAAGGATTAAAAGTTGTCAGATCATAATAAGAAAGTGCCGAGAGTAGACATATAACTCCTTCAGGAACAGCACGGGCAAGGTCAATAAAACCCTGATTAGAAATTAGCGGAATTTCAGATAGGCGGTAGAGACCTCTTTTTATACGTACCACGACTCCTTCGTCTCTCACTCTTTTTATTTCACGACGATGAATTCCCGATACCAGAATATCCTTTGTTCTGGCAAAACCTTTATGGGTATTAAAAACTTTATATATTCCTTCATTTTTTTTATTCATAAGAAACCTGCTCCGGACAAATCTGTATGCATATTATAATAAATGTAGACGCTTTTGTCCAATTAAAAATATATATTGGTAATTTTTTTCATTATCCTAAAGGAAGTGAACAAATCTCTCTTATAAAGCATATAAAAGTAATTTTACATATTTTCACAAGAATTGCAAACAATAAGAAGTCAAGTTTATTGGAGTCATTTTGTTATGATTTTTTCCATGTTATTTATTATTTTTTTTGATTCAATCCATTTGTCTATGTCTTTAATATCAAATTTAACTCGTCTTCCCATTTTTACAAATATCAACTTCCTTTGGGATATCCAGTTATATATCGTTCCCTTAGAGACTGCAATATATTCCGCAAGTTCTTCAATATTAAACCGCCACTTCTCCATTTTTGATAACCGTTTAAGAAGATGAAAAATAAAACTGAACATTAACAACTATCACTGATTTTTATTATAGTCAATTATTATTTACTTTCAGTAGTTTTCTTACTACTGCCTGATACACATAATCCCGTTTTTATTGCCCATGATTATCTGCTTATACGGTTATTCTTCGCTGCCTTCAACAGAAGCATAAATTTCGTTTCCTTTTGCGGATACATAACGGATAGCGTCATCTAAAGAATTTTCGACACTGGGTAGCAAATATATGGAAGTGTCTTCTAAATACTTTTCATCAATAATCTGCCCGGGTTCTACACTTTTCAACCAATCTCAACTTTTGCTGAGTGCTCTTTGTGATCGTCAGCAAGAGGAACAGTTCTGTTTTCTTGCTCAATACCATCTAAAAACACTCTCGTAATGCTGCCGGTTATGCCTGTAACAACAAATTCTATATGATAAAAAGTTTCCCTGTATCTATAGTGTAACTTAAAAAATTTCCAATCGTTAGGTAAGCAAGGAGTAACGAAACGTAATTTGTCAATTTCAAGTCTCAAGCCGAGCAGTTTTTCAACTATAAGTTGATACATCCAGCCTGCTGAACCCGTATACCATGTCCACCCTCCCCTACCAATATGCTGGGGATTTGCATATACGTCCGCAGCAATTACATAAGGTTCAACTTTATATTTTGAAATCCCTTTAGATGTATCCCCATGTTTAACCGGATTAATCATCGATAACAGATCCCATGCTAAATCATTTCTTCTCAGGGCAGCAAAAGCCATAATAGCCCATATAGCAGCGTGAGTATACTGTCCTCCGTTTTCCCTTATTCCC
>DMMW01000015.1:41827-46216 GCA_003452965.1 Elusimicrobiota bacterium | reverse complement strand
ATGATGCTATGTTCTTAATATCACCTTCCGACAACAACCTATTATCGGCATAACCTGCTTTTATTTTGAATTTGTTATTAGCTTTAGAAAATATTGAAAGTTGTTTTATTAATTTAATAAAGTCGCCGTTTTCAAGAATAATAGCGACCGGACCTTTAAGATATTCATCAAAACCTTTAAACGAAGCATTATTAAATACTCTTGATACAAGACGATTCCTGATAACGTTAAAATTAGCATCAAAAGCTCTTAGTTTCCTTCTCAAATCTTCTAATTCTTTTACGGTTAATCCCTGATAACCGACAAGATAGAAGCTTTTTGCTTCCTTTATTCTTTGCTCAAATGATTTTACAAATTCATGTTTTTCTTGCTTTGTTTTTATCATAACAACCTCTGTATTTTACCCAGATTTTATTTTTATAAAATCCACCCTAAGTGTCGCCAAAAACATAACAAATGAAAAATTTAGGTAAAAAAATACCTTCCGAGAAAACGACATAAACGGAAGATATTTCCTATATGTCTCGATGGGGTTGGAGTTTAATCCCGATAAATCTCGGGACCCCAATTTCTTCGACTCTACTTAGAATTGTGCAATAGCGGGGTTGTGCCTGCCCACCTACGATTTAGTGGTGGGGGATTGTGCGATAGAATATGTTAAATTATTAAATAAAAATTCCTATTCTATCCCACTAACGCACCATCGCACTATAGCACGATATATTGCATTTTTTATTTACCCCCGGCAGCGACCTACTCTCCCAACCGCGAATTAGCGATAAGTACCATCGGCCCTGATGGGCTTAACTTCTGTGTTCGGAATGGGAACAGGTGTTGCCCCATCGGAAATACCACCGGGGAAATTAAATACAATATATATTATTTATAATTCAAAAAACAATTAAAAGTTAAAAGTTAAAATTAAGTCTTTTTATACTTGCCTTACTTTCTATTTTTATTTCAACTTTCAATTTTAACTTGCTTCTTTTATCGGATTAAATAATACGGTCAAGTCAAACGGCCGATTAGTACAGGTCAGCTCAATCCCTCTCAGGACTTACACCTCCTGCCTATCAAACTTGTAATCTACAAGTGGCCTTCTTAATATTAACCTTGCAGCTAATATTTGGGAAATATTGTTTTGGGGTGGGTTTCATGCTTATATGCTTTCAGCATTTATCCCGTCCGAACTTGGTTACCCAGCGCTGCTCCTGACGGAACAACTGGTACGCCAGAGGTTCGTCCAATCAGGTCCTCTCGTACTATGATCAGCTCCCCTCAAATTTCCTTCACCCGCAACAGATAGGGACCGTACTGTCTCACGACGTACTGAACCCAGATCACGTACCCTTTTAATTGGCGAACAGCCAAACCCTTGGGACCTACTCCAGCCCCAGGATAGGATGATCCGACATCGAGGTGCCAAACTTGGTCGTCGATATGGACTCTTGGACCAAATAAGCCTGTTATCCCCGGGGTAGCTTTTATCCGTTGAGCGATGCCATTTCCACAAACCGGCACCGGATCACTAGGTCCTGCTTTCGCACCTGCTCGACTTGTCTGTCTTGCAGTCAAGCCACCATATACCCTTGCATTCAATGCGCGATTTCTATTCGCGCTGAGGTGACCTTTGAACTTCTCCGTTACAATTTAGGAGAAAACCGCCCCAGTTAAACTGCCCATCAAACCCTGTTTCCCAGCCAGTTTCATGGCATGAGATTAGAACCACAGAAGTATCAGGGTGGTATTTCACTGTTCCCTCCATTCCGCCCAAAAGCGAAACTTCAAAGGGTCCCACCTATTCTACGCAGACAATCCCATAATCCAAGATTAAATTGCAGTAAAGCTCCACGGGGTCTTTCCGTCTAGTTGCGGGCAGTCAGCGTCTTCACTGACAGCACAATTTCGCCGAACCTATCGTTGAGACAGCGCCCCCATCGTTACGCCATTCGTGCAGGTCGGAACTTACCCGACAAGGAATTTCGCTACCTTAGGACCGTTATAGTTACGGCCGCCGTTTACTGGGGCTTCAGTTCAAAGCTTCTCGAGGATAAATCCTCAATGACCTCTCTCATTAACCTTCCAGCACCGGGCAGGCGTCAGACCCTATACATCATCTTTCGATTTAAGCAGAGTCCTGTGTTTTTGTTAAACAGTCGCAGGGGCCACTTTATTGTAACCTTTTCGTTCCATATTTCCGATAAACAGAATCCGGAAGTGAAGGGTATAACCCCTTCTCCAACCTTATCTAATTTACTTTCCATAAGTACTACTCAGGCACCTCTTCTTCCGAAGTTACGAGGCTATTTTGCCGAGTTCCTAAACGATAGATCATTCGCGCGCCTTAGTATTTTCTACCCATCTACCTGTGTCGGTTTGCGGTACGGACATACTTGCAACTCGCCTTAAGGATTTTCTTGGCAGTGTGGTTTGACAGCTTCATTCCGATTGCTCGGAACTGGTCATCCTAACTTCCGTCGGGACAAATCCGCACATTCAATCGCGGACCAAGTCTACCCTCCTGCGTCACTTAAAACTAATAACGTTACAAATATGGTTCCGGAATATTAACCGGATGTCCTTCGCCTACCCCCCATTAACAAGGGACTCGGCTTAGGGCCGACTAACCCTGAGTCGACGAACGTTGCTCAAGGAAACCTTAGATTTTCGGCGGACAGGATTCTCACCTGCCTTCTCGCTACTTATACCTGCATCCTCACTTCTGTTTCGTCCAGCACTCCTTTCGGTATGCCTTCACTCTAATACAGAACGCTCCCCTACCCCGTATTTTCAACCGAAGTCGAAAATACAGCCGTGGTTTCGGTATTATGCTTTAGCCCCGGAAATCTTCGGCGCAGAATCACTCGACCAGTGAGCTGTTACGCTTTCTTTAAATGGTGGCTGCTTCTAAGCCAACATCCTGGCTGTTTAAGTAACTCTACATCCTTTGCCACTTAGCATAAATTTTGGGACCTTAACCGACGGTCTGGGCTGTTCCCCTTTTGCACGTGAAGCTTATCCCTCACGAACTGACTCCATTGTTATAGAATATAGGCATTCGGAGTTTGGTTAAATTTGGTAACCTGGTTAAGGCACCTACTCTATCCAGTGCTCTACCACCTATATTGAACACAACAGGCTAGCCCTAAAGCTATTTCGGGGAGAACCAGCAATAACCAAGTTAGATTAGCCTTTCACCCCTAACCCCAGCTCATCTAGGAGTTTTTCAACACTCAACAGTTCGAGCCTCCATTTCGTTTTACCGAAACTTCACTCTGTCCAGGGTTAGATCACTTGGCTTCGGGTCTATTAAATCGAACTAATCGCCCTATTCAGACTCGCTTTCGCTCCGACTCCTTCTGAAGCGTTAACATCAGAATTAATCTTGCTCGATCCAATAACTCGCAGGTTCATTCTTCAACAGGCACACCATAATGCGTTCCGACACTAACAATTCCGACAAGTCGAAATTTTCGTAATCGGCATAGCACTCTGGTAGCTTGTAAGCATACAGTTTCAGGTTCTTTTCACTCCCCGTCAGGGGTTCTTTTCGCCTTTCCCTCGCGGTACTAGTTCACTATCGGTCAGATGAGAGTATTTAGCCTTGGGTCGTGGTCGACCCAGATTCATACGGGATTCCTCGTGTCCCGCATTACTCAGGATACCGCTTCAAGTTCTAATTTTTTCACCTACAGGACTATCACCTTCTTTGGTCTGTCTTTCCAGAACAGTTCACCTAAAATTAGAATTTTTGACTTTACTCACGCGGTCCTACAACCCCATCATGCAAGCATGATGGTTTGGGCTGTTCCGATTTCGCTCGCCACTACTTTCGGAATCACTATTGTTTTCTATTCCTCCGGTTACTGAGATGTTTCACTTCACCGGGTTGTCTTCCTTAACCTATTTTAAATTTCAGTTAAGGATTTCCTACATTACTATAGGAAAGGTTTCCCTATTCGGAAATCGCCGGGTCAAAGGTTGTTTGCACCTCTCCGACGCTTATCGCAGCTTACCACGTCCTTCATAGACTTCATCTGCCAAGGCATCCACTGTACGCCCTTTTTTACTTGACCATATTATTTTATCCGATAAAATTAAACCGGCAAAGTTTAATTTATCTTACTTCTTTAAGACACTTTTGCCCTACATATATAATATAACATATATGTATTAAATTATATACTGTATTAAACAGTCCCCCAATAAAATCAGCTCACAGCACACAGTATACAGTACACAGAAAAACAAAACTGCAAAACTGCTTATTAAGGATTTTGAAAAAGAACATAACTTAAGTTAAAGGTTAAAAGCAAAAAATTATAATTGTTATTTAAACCTCGTACTTTTAACTTTTAACTTGAATTCTGGTGGAGGTGACCAGATTTG
>DMMW01000015.1:40589-41615 GCA_003452965.1 Elusimicrobiota bacterium | reverse complement strand
TGGAGGTGACCAGATTTGAACTGGCGACCTCATGCTTGCAAAGCACGCGCTCTCCCAGCTGAGCTACACCCCCAAAATTTTTCGCTAACGCTCAAAATTTTAGTAATTGGTAATTAGTAATTTGTAATTAGAACTGTGATATTATCTTNNTAATTACTAACTACTCACACTAATTACAAAATCTTATTTATTGCACTTTGCTTTTTTAATGGGCCTCGTTGGAATCGAACCAACCACCTTACGCTTATCAGGCGTACGCTCTAACCAACTGAGCTAGAGGCCCATAAATTTTTTGCTATCGCTCAAAATTTAAGTATTTAGTAATTAGTAATTCGTAATTAGGGCTGTTATTTTAATATAATATTTGCAAAAAATTTATCCCTAACTACTAATTACCCACACTAATTACAATAATTAGTTAGTTTAGTGAGTTGATACAACCCCTTATCCCATTTTTTGGGTTTTTGAAAGAACTTTTTTAATTATAATTGATAGAGTTTAGAGGTAAAGGGGTTAGTAAAAACTAATACTTAATACTAATCTCTATACGCTATTCTCTGCCTTTTTGTTCTTAAAAAACTGAATAAAATTTGTGATGAATCAACCTATAAAAACAATTAAAATTGTGTTTTTTTTACTTTTAATTTTAACATGCCTTTATTACTCCTTAGAAAGGAGGTGATCCAGCCGCACATTCCCGTACGGCTACCTTGTTACGACTTCACCCCAGTCATAACCCATACCATAGGCAACTACCTATCCCTTGCGGGAATCGGTGCATTGACTTCCGGTACAAATTACTCCCATGGTGTGACGGGCGGTGTGTACAAGACCCGGGAACGTATTCACCGCGACCTGCTGATACGCGATTACTAGCGATTCCAACTTCATGAGGGCGAGTTTCAGCCCTCAATCTGAACTGAGGCCGGCTTTCTGCGATTTGCTCCACCTTACGGTCTTGCTTCGCTCTGTACCGACCATTGTAGCACGTGTGTAGCCCTGGGCATAAAGGCCATGAGGACTTGA
>DMMW01000015.1:40239-40472 GCA_003452965.1 Elusimicrobiota bacterium | reverse complement strand
ACGTCATCCCCACCTTCCTCCTCGTTAACCGAGGCAGTCTCCTAAGAGTGCTGTATCCTTACGGACCTTAGCAACATAGGACAAGGGTTGCGCTCGTTGTAGGACTTAACCATACATCTCACGACACGAGCTGACGACAGCCATGCAGCACCTGTTCCGGTTCCCTTGCGGGTCATCCCTGTTTCCAAGTTTTACCACCGGTATGTCAAACCCAGGTAAGGTTTTTCGCGTTG
>DMMW01000015.1:14280-39317 GCA_003452965.1 Elusimicrobiota bacterium | reverse complement strand
CCGTGTCTCAGTTCCAGTGTGGCCGTTCATCCTTTCAGACCGGCTACCCGTCATAGGCTTGGTGGGCCGTTACCTCACCAACTACCTGATAGGACACAGGCACGTCATCAAGCGTTTTAACTTACGTTAAAACTTTTACTTCATCCAGGATAACCTGGGCGTAGTCTTATGGGGTATTAGCTCCGCTTTCGCGAAGTTGTCCCCCACTTAATGGTTGTTGACCTGTGCATTACTCACCCGTTTGCCACTAGTCCTTGCGGTGTTCTGCAAGAACCCGTTCGACTTGCATGTGTTAGGCACGCCGCCAGCGTTCGTTCTGAGCCAGGATCAAACTCTCCAAAAAAAGATTGTTTGAAATAGCTCTAACATTACTTAATAATATACTAATAGAAATTAACTTTGTAACCTCATCACAAATTTATTCAGTTTTCAAAGAACAAAAGAAGCGACATATCTCCTGCTCAACTTATTACAACTTTTTATTTGAGTTAAAAGATTGTTTTATTTCAAACTTCATTTTTTAAACACAAAACACGAGCTTTTTCGTGTTTGTAATAATATAGCAAAAATATAAAAACTTGTCAAGTACTTTTTTTATTTTTTTATTTTTTTTTGCCGAGGTAAGCAATATGGCAATATTTACCGACGATAAATAACAAAATTCAATTTGTAAAAAAATATTTTGCTAATAAAATAATTTATTTGCTGTATTAGAAAATATTTATTAATCAAGCAATTATAATAAAACCGTTCTACTTTTCACTTAGAACTTTATAATAAAATCCAATCTATGGGTTGTGCCTAATTCACCATATGGTGCAAGCACATAATCCAAATTATATTTCTGATATTTAAGTCCAAAACCTGCGGTAAATCCTGCAAGTCCGGTAAGATTACTGTTATTGAATCTAGCCCTATATCCCAAGCGAGGACAAAAATAATCATTCAATTTATATTCCCCACCCAGGCCTAAAGACATTGTACCGTCTGCAAGCCCATAATATAAATCGCTAAGTAAAGATAGTTTTTTATCCATTAGATTTTTTAATACACCTAAACGTAAATTCATAGGAGTATCATTACCACCTATGTTCTGTAAAGATAAGCCCAGATTAAATGTCTCTTTCATTTTATATAAACCACCTAAATCAACAGCAAAACCACTATTTGTTTTTGTATCTAAATCTTCGGAAATTATTTTTATAACGGCACCAGCCGATATTTTTTCCGATATTTTTTTACCATATGCCGCTGATATAACATAGTTTGCTAAAGTTACCTTGCTGTAATTATTATCATCCTCAATTGTCCTTTTCTCAAATGGAATAGCTATATAATTAATTGAAAGCCCAACTGTGCCGAAATTAAACGGCGGATGAACATATCCTACATATGACTTGCTTATATCTTCAAACCAAATTACGTAACTTGCACTAACTTCATGCATTGTTGTCTGTGATAGTCCTGCAGGATTAAAGTATATTGCATTCACATCGTCTGCAAGCCCAACATAACATTCACCCATCGCCGTTGCTCTCGCACCCTGAGCAATTTTTAAAAACGTAAAACCAGTCGTTCCTGATTTGTCAGAAATAGTTGAAGCATTAATCAAACACGCAAAACCAAATAGCATAATAAAACTTATTATTTTTTTCATGTTCAAACCCTCCTAATAACATTATAGTCTTTATTTTCAGAAATATAATTATCGCGTTAAGACCACTTTTGTTTTCACTGTATCATTATTAGAATCAAACATTACAATATATACACCTTCAGCACATTTTTCACCACTTGAATTCTTTCCATCCCAACTATAATAATAAGCATAACCAGGCACTATATACTTTTCCTCTGGTGCTTCGTTAACTAATTCACCAGCGATGTTATAAATACTTACTTTTAATGAAGTTACTGTTTTTCCTTGAGGTACAAAATATTTTAGTGTTATTGTTTCACTTTCTGCATTGAACGGATTTGGGTATCCATATAATTTTGATTTCTCTATAACTTCAGTAAGTAATTTCGGAGCATATGTAAGTTTATAAAGCCCTTTGTTTGCACCGCTATACATCGAGCCAATTATCAAACATTTTATAGTTCCTAATTCACCCGCCTCTACAATTTTGTTGAAATTAGCTTGAGGGTCCATAGCTGCAAAGATACTTTGACCATCAGTAATATAATATATCGAATTCGAATATTTAATCGCTACCGTAGAATTCATACTTTCTGTAGTTAAACCATCACCTATTGTAATCTCAGCCCAAGTTACACCGCCATCCTTAGAATAATAAGTTGGCTGATAATACTTATATAATGAATTATCGTTCTGTTCTACTCCAGATAATAATAAGGCATACGAACTTACACATATATTTAGTGGTATTTTATCTGTATGTGCAATCTGACTCCATGTTGGAGCATTCACACCATCGTCAATTATTTTCCATAATCCACCATATCTATTATTCGATGCATCAACATAAGTTGCATAATCGCCCATACCAACATATAAAATAGTAGAATCAACAGGATCTATTGCTAATGAAGTTATAGAATAATCTGATGAAGTTAAATTCAACGCATTCCAGGTAGCACCTGAGTCAGTGGATTTGAAGATATAATTTTTGCCAGCTGGATTTGGAAGTGAAGATCCAAGATATTCTTTTATTGCGAAATATCCTATTGTTGGATTCAAATTATTCCAAACAATTCCTGAAAACCTTATTGTTCCTGCTGCTTCACTTGTGAAATTAGAGCCGGAAGAAAACACTGTTGTCCAAGTCGTGCCACCATCAGTTGTTCTCCATAAATCTCCCGCACACCCTACAAATACATTATTAGCCGCCGGAGCTATAACAACACTGCTACCCCAATCGAACTTGTGTGATTTAGTAGGATTCCCTGGATTATAAGGACCATCATCTGGATAATACACCATATTCCAAGATTGTCCATTATTTATACCTTTATATATTCTTGTTCCACTACATACATACATATTTCCTGCTGGATCTTTGGCACCTGAAACTATAACCATACCACCCATACCATTGTTAACTATACTCCATGTATAACCACCATCGATACTTTTCATCATACCCACTTCAAAATCTGTCATGTAACATATATTAGCATTCGATGAATCAAATACTATTTGTCTATAATAAACATCGTTCAAAACAAGAAATGTCTCACTTGAAATAGTAACAGCCGAATTCCATGCTGAGCTGGTAAAAGATGAGGTTTGAATTTTATCATTACCTATGGCGTAAATCTTATCACCATCTGGAGTAACAAAACAAGAATTATGTAATAGCGATGTTGAAGATGAAAAGTTTATACCATCTCTACTTATATAAGTACCAGAATCATTCCCATACATATTATTTACTAAAGCAATTGTACCTGATGATGCCTGAATGTACATCGGATACCCATTAAAAGTTTTTAATTGTGTCCAAGTAGAACCATCATCGCTGCTTTTTGTTAAATATCCGCTTATTACATTGCTGGCACTCTGGCCTATAGGTTCACTATTTTCAGATTTCCATACATCAGCAACAGCAACATATAAATTATCGTCTTTATCTATAGCCATATCTTGTATAGTTTGATTAGAAGCCGAAAAAGCAGTTTTTTCCCAAGTTAAACCTGAATCAATAGATTTATATAATACTCCTGTTAAAGCTGAACGATCGGTTCCCAAAACAAAAAATTTTCCAGGATTTTTTGTTGATGCCACAACTTTTGTCATATACAAACTTTGGCTGCCATCTTCAGAGCCAGAAAAAGTATCTATACCAGAAAGCGTTGCACCATAATCATCGGACCGTGAAACAGCATAGTTTGTATTAAACATTACTGCTACAATTACATTTGGTTGAGTTGGATTTATTGCAATCGAACTCATACCATTTTGATTGTTGTAACCAATTGTTCCAAGCGCTGTCCAAGTAACAGCACCATCTTTACTTACAAAGGAACCTCCATACGTTGTACCTGCATATAGTACCAATGGATTCGATGGACTAACTGAAGCAGTTACTACTTGACCACCATAGAGCGGTATTTTTGTAAAATTATCAGCGTAAATTCGGGTAGAAAGGTAAAAAGATAAAAAGGTAGAAAACAAAAAAAGCAAAATCGTTTTTCTCATAGTTCCTCCATAAAAAAAATTAAATACTAAAGTAATTTTATAGTAAAAAACAAAATTTGTCAAGCTGTTTTTTTTTGGAGCACCAACTGTATGTCGGAAGAAAATACTGTCCCGATATGGCAGATTGACATGATTGTTACAAGAGAAATATTTCTGTTAATCAGCTTTAATATCCGCATATATCAGATTCTATAAATGTTCCCCTTGCATGGGCATCCGAAAATTTCTCCGCTATTGTGTCGAAATTTTCAGGATATGCTTCGGGGTAATATACTCGTTCGGTCCAGTGGGTCCGAACTCCCCGCCACGGTGAACAAGCGCGCTTATCCCGACCTTATTTTATTTCGGGTAGTCGGGATAACGTGCTCAGTCGGTCCAGTAGGTCCGACCTCCGCGCGTTAGAACTTGGCGGCGAAGGATACTCTGTGGGTATCACCTAAATCGCCGAATGGAACAAAGGCATAGTCAACTGTCAAACCCCAAAATTTGAATCCGGCACCGGCTCCAAGCCCGGCTAAACCGCCGAGCGAGTCGGTATCATAACCAAATCTATAACCGCTACGTAATGCTAGTACCTCTTTAACCGTATATTCCGCACCTATAGATGCATACAATTTATTATCAACTATATATTCATCCAAATCGCATGCAACAGTTAAGTCTTTTATTAACTTATAAGCTGCGCCCACTTTTATATTCAAAGGAAGTGGATCGGTCTCTTCATCAAATTTAATACCGTAACTTATGTTCTGTATATTCATAACCAAAGACAATTTTTCATCTGCCGGATAATATGCAGAAATATCCAATGCAACGGTAAACGCAGTATCGGTATCAATTTTCTGGTTGATTATTTTCAAGTTACCGCCAACGGAAAGATCTTTAAGCAAGGAATCGGCAATATCTTTTCTGGCATAACACAATGACAAAGCCATGTCCGTTGCACCAAAATCACCGAGTTTTGTTTCATTTAAGTCCCGCTTTTCTATATCTGTTACCTGCAAATAAGTGAGTCCTGCACCTATATAATGTTTTTCAGCCAAAATCCCAGCATACCCTATAAAACCGGCGTTAACATCTTCAAAATATTTTAAATATGTAGCAGATACTTCCTTCTTTTCAATACGTGTTAAAGATGCCGGATTATAATTTATAGCATTGATGTCATCGGCTACTGCTCCAAATGCGCCCGCCATAGCAAGAGGACGTGCACCCATACCAATTTTTAAAAACTGCGCACCAGTAGAACCAACACCTTTTGCAAAAGATAGACTACATAGAAAAAGAAAACAAACTACACCTGCAAAAATTTTCTTCATAATTACCCCCATAGTTGAGTTCATAGAGTTTTAGCGTTATAGCGTTATAGAGTTAAAGGATTTCAACTCTATATACCTAATAAATACAACAACTCTATAACCCAATAAACTCTATAACTATTTTACTATTGCTAATTTAAATGGTTTGCGTTTATTTATCGTCTTATTACCTGCTTTCGCTATCAGGAAATATACGCCTGATGCACAATCGTCACCACTATCATTCTTACCGTCCCAATCAAGATAGTAAACGTAACCACCGGAACGTATACCGTCATCTATTTCTCTTACAAGTTCACCCGCTATGTTATAGATATAAAATTTTGCATGTACTGAACTACCAAGCGAACTCGGTAAACAATATTTTATTATTGTTCCTCTGGTAGACAGATTCAATCCAAGTGCTCCACCATTTGTTAATGTTACTGTCTTATCCTTTAAATTAAATGGATTTGGAAAATTAAATATATCGAACTCACCTGTCCAAGCTACATTGGTTGGCGGTTGCGATTTAAATAATGCAAATATTCCGGTTTGAGATGTAGCAGCCGCACGATTAACAACGAACCTACCGTTTGAAATAATCGCTTTGCCGGCAAGCCGGGTTGATGTACTTGTTGATTTATACGCTTCAGTAATTGAATCAACACCAATAGACACTGTTCCAGATACAGGATCCGTTGTTTTCACACCCGGTACCAATTCCCAAACACGATTCTCAGAATTATACTGATAAAGTTTTAGTTTTTCAAGATCACCTTCAGATACTTTTTCTTTATCGTAATTAAGTGTCAATGTAATGGATTTATTCATTTGTGCGTCTGCTAAATCAACCTGATAAACATCGCTTGCAACCACATCCTCTATAATATTTACAAGTTGAGATGCTAGCGAATCATCGGTTCCCTGTAATTTGAATGAGGGGATGTTGGATGAAAAACCACCTATTGCAAATGAAGGAGCACCCCTACCGGGAGAAGAAGCACTAGTCTCAGTAGCTGTTAATGAACCGGCATCCATATCAACCTGAGTATTATCTTCACCAAGTTCGTCAATATTGACATTATCACCCTCGGCGATACCCTCGGCTACTTCTTTCTTTGCTTGACGCATTACATTACCACCAAATCTTATGTCTTCAGTATATTTAGTACCTGATCCGTCATCAGATATGACTCTCATATTATAACTTTGATTCAAACTTATGTCCAGAAGTTTTACATACAATGAGTATGTGTTGTTCGGTCCGCTAAGAGGAAGCCCTTGTGTTGCTTTTGCATCGTCATAGCTATCACCAATATTGTACCAACATTCAGGTGGTGCAACTAATTTTTTTGGTGATTCAAATAAGAATAAAAACTTTCTCGGATCTTCTGTCTTTTTAACTATGATTTTCAGTTTAGGCGGCAAGGATTTTAATTCAAAATCTTGTATATTATCGCCTGCAACCGGTGTCTTTTCTACATATTCAACTATCTTACCGGGATACATAACATATATTTTGTAGATATGTCCTGCTATTAGGTTAGAAATATAGTATTCGCCGTTTTTGTTTGTTTTTGCTTTATAAACCGGTAAATACTTTGTAGGATTTTGAGTATTATATGTTTCGTCATAACAGGCTATTTTTGCATTGGCAATGGTCTTTGCAAAAGGCAGTTTCTGAGAATATACTACACCGTTTAATTGTGCATCTGCCTTAGTAAGTTGAAAATCTTCATTTTTCAAATCATCATTCAAGCCTATCTTATCACCCGTTAATGCATAACCGGGAGCGGATACTAATATCTTGTAAATACCTTTAGGAAGCCCGGTCAACTTATAATTACCGCTACTGTCCGTCGTAGTATATTTATCAACAGACTTATGAATTAATGAAACCTCCACACCTTCCAATTTAATATTGTCAGTCGATGTAATAGCACCTGAAATTGAAATACCAGAACCTACCGCTGTATCAAAATCTAAATCAAGTGTTGTAGTTGCAGTTGAATAGATAACAACTTCTTTCATAAACGGCGGATAATTTGGTGTTTCTGCAATCATAATATATTTACCTGGTGGAAGCATGTCAATATAATAATTGCCTGGTGAATCTGCTAATGCCTTTTTAGTTACTTCGTCCGGATGTTCAAAAAATGTTTTCCATTTCCTTATATTTTCTGTTGGTGGTCTCGCACCTGAAAATCCACGCCAGTTACCTGAAATATCATAAAGCATTACGGTTGGTATATATCTTAATGCTGTTTCCATTCCTTCTTTACCAATCTTTTCAAAATTGCTTATTGTAAAAATATTTTCTCCTTTGATTGTACCGGTCAATTTTCCCTTACCAGTTACAGCACCTTCAAAAGGAATATATGTAGTTGCATTCGGTTGTAAAAAATCATACTTAATTTCAACATTCTTCGCCTGTGAAATAACTGTTATCGTCTGATGATTAGATGTCATTGGTCTACCTTCTTCAATTTCCATTTGTGAAGGTGGGGGAGCATTTGGATCACCAAACAGCTCATATTTTATTAAATATAAATTATATCTTCCTGGAACCGCAAGCGTCGGCTGCCAAGTACCTTGACTGGTTATTTTTGAAATCCGATAATTAAATGAAATAGGTGTGTCGGAATCACTTTCCATAATTAAATCTATCTTTTTTCCGGTTAGAACCTGGTCTGAAGGGAATCCAACTATGTAATAATAACCGGTTGTTCCTGCAGGCATTTGCGGCATTGTCGGCGCTATGGCTTCGCACTTTGCAGCACTTGGAAGCGGAATTTCCAAATAAGTATCTTTATTTGCAGAAACCATTACATCTTTAATAGTAATAGTCCTTGGCCAGTAATATGCAGGACCTTCTCCCCAAATTGTAACATTATATAAACCTGAAACCAGTCCTGTTAATTCAAACATACCTGATTCAGGAATTGAACATCCACCACCACTGGTATTAGAACGTGCTTGAATATTAATGCGTCTGCCTTGTGTATTATAATTCATAAAAACAGGTTTAAAAATAGTACCATCGGGCATACGAACAACACCTTTTATCTTGCCGGCAGGTGACAATGCAAAATCAAAAATTTTCTCACCTGTTTCCACCCCTGTGAAATTTGCCTGAGAATCCATTCTATTAACAATTCCTAAATATTCTGACTGAACATCAATAAAATATTGAGTACCTGATGCTACACTGATTGAATATTCAGTAGTACTACCTTTTGCAAAAGTTCCTGAAATAGTCTGAAATTGTGATTTTGATTTATGATTAGCCCAATCACCCATAAATTGCTCTCTTGCAATAACAACAACCGGATTTGTGGAATAAACAACCGAATCGTCAAGAAATTTTATAGTACCTTTAATTGTACAAGTAGTCTCTCCACCAGTTTGAATATTTATTGTTATCCGATTAGGATAGGATACTGAAGGCAATCTACCACCTGATGAACAATAAACAGACCATAACGCTTGAGCGGCACTCGCCGGTGCTTCGGTAGAAACTACAACCCTCTTATCATCGCCGCCACGAATTCTCGTCATATTATCAATATCTCTGGCATTCCAATCACCGTTAAAATTATATATAAACTGCGTTCCTAAAAGATCCGAATTGATAGAAAGTTGCAGATTTCCCGGAGATACTCCTACTAAACTAAAAGTTCCGTCACTACCTGTTCTTATTCGTGCATTCGTTGGAGAGAATAGCCCAAAATTATCTCTTGTAGATGCATACATATCATAACCCTGCCACAAATCGCCATCACTATTAAGCATGACTTCTGCAAAAGGAAGTGGAGTTCCACCTATCTTTACTACACCGTCCAAACGACCGTTAATAGCCGTAAGTTCATACTTGGTATGATTTGCGCCATAATTCATTACCGGCGCACCATACGTATTATACGGGTCATAGGGTACTACTATCTTATGTGAACCGTCATACAAGTAACCGCAAACCGGGGGGCTGTCCTGTTGATCACCACCCATTGACCTTGGAAAATCAAATACACCCGAATATCCGAAACCATTGACATTTATTTCATAATATTTACCCGTAGGGACATTATAGAAAGTAAACCTTCCGTTTGTATCCGTTTGTGTTTGAAACTGACAATCCGGTGAACCTGACCCTTCTGCCCTACCTTCCAATCTTACATTGAAATTTGGAATTCCGGCGCTATTTGTATCAACGACTACGCCCTCAAAAGCAAGATTACCTTCCGGTGTAACTCCTGTATCCTGCGTCTGGGCAGCCATTGCTTCACGATTCGCAAAATCCATAAATACCGTAACTTCTCCACCTGCTGCGATAGCATCAGGTATTTGCTTATTTAGTGCTTTATTATCTTTTGGAGAAAATATATTTATTACATATTTATTTACATCGGCAGGTGGAACATTATTTATATAAATATAATTAGTTGAAGTATAACTTAGAGAACTGTCAAGATACCCTAATACAAACGCTGCGGATTCGCTAGTTGCCATATTTCTAACATCGCCCATTATTGCGGCACCTGTAGAAACATTAACAAGTCCCACCTTAATCTGCCCTACACTTGCAGTTGCACCCATGGATGTAAGTAGTAATGAAATAGTCTTATCTATCGGAGTATTAACCGGAACTGCTTTCTGCATAAACATCTGGTCTCTAAGTGTTGGCGCATATCCCTGTTTTGTCGCATGCACTATATAATTAACGTTTGGTTGTATTGTTAAAACCACCCTGCCATCAACACCTGTCAGTCCAAAAACAGAATTATTTGAGGGCTGATTATCAACAAAATTCATAGCTGCTACCATTGCACCTTCTACACCCGTATCAACGGTAAGATTTATTGAATAAAGACATTTCACAAAAAAAAGCGAACAAACCAACATTAAGGCAATAAAACTTGAATATTTCTTTAACATATTATCCTCCAATAAGACATTAATAATACTTATAAAAAGCAACCTTTATATTTATAATGAATGTTTTCAAAATTGTCAAGTATTTTTTTATAAGTTCTGATTACACAGATTTTAACGACCGATTACACAGATTAAATCTATTTATTTTTAAATTTTCAAAATTTTAACTTATAACTTTTTTACTTGTATCCTGCCTGCCCGCCTACTCCGCCGACGGTTTCTTGTCCGCCGAAGGTTCAGTGGCGGAAGTGGCGAGTATCCTGTATCCTGTATTCTGTATCCTGTATTCTGTATCCTGTATTCTGCCTCTTTAGTATTCCCAATTAATCCCAGCAAAGTAATTTGACGTATTATAATTATATCTGTAATTGGCTTCATACTTATTATTTGAAGACGAATCTCTATAACTTCCTGCTATATTTAACGATAATGATTTATATACCGGAATGACCAAATTGGTTCCTGTCGTATTTGTTATTTGTGAAATTTTTGAATCCTGATATTCACCGCTTTCGTTCTGTGCAGGCCTCTTTAAATACATTCTATATGCAACATCCCACCATAAACTAAGTCTGACATTTTTTGATATTGAAAATACTAAGGATGGCATAATATTATTTTGGAAAAAATCATAATAGTTCGCATTATACTGTGTTCTATTTGCATCAAAAGAATTCTGATTTGAATCATAGTATTGCACCGAATTAACAATATTTAAAGTTACCTTTTCTAATTTATTAGAAATACCGAAAGATAATAAATGAACCAAATCACTTCTTTTACTTGAAGAAAAACTTCCGTCGCTTTTTACAATTGTTTGGTCATTAAAACTCTTGTATGCAATATCGTATATTATTTTACCTGAAAGTTTTTCAGAAAAACTCCGAATTGTTTCAAAAAACAATTCGTGTGTTGAATAATCAAGCACATCTTCACCGGCATTTTTCGAAATTTCCGTATATGTAGCGGTATCTATTGATGTCTGGTATGTAGTTATCAATGACGAATAATTAGGATAACTCATTATATAAAAATCGTATCCGGCACGCAGGTTCCAGTTTTCGTTCAATGCTTTTTCACCTTCCATGCCTGCTATTATCCTATTATAATCAAATAAACCATCCCCGAACTTATCTTCATCTTCCGTTTCCTGTAAATATTCCATCTTATAACCGACTTTTACTTTTGCTTTTAAATCATCTGATATTTTATGTGTCGCTTTTAACGTAAGTGAATTATCTAAAACCTTCCTTGTTAAAGTTCCACCGCCAACCAACTCTTTTACATCTTTTGTACCTGAATATATTCCCTGGTAAATAGGAAGCAATGCCGTCTTTTCAGAAAAATTAATAACAGGTGAAAAGAAAATATTCGCATTACCGGTAAAAGAATCCGTTTCTCCTTCAAGAAAATACTGTCCACCCAATAAAGAAATATTTGCTACCGGCGTAATTTTAAGTTCCGCGGTAAGCGGTAGATAGTAAGCAATAATAAAAAAACTGCTTAATAATAAAATATTGCGCAATTTTAACATAACAAAAACCCCCGTAAAATATAGTTCATATTGCAATAGTCCGATAGTGAGATTGTGCATTGTATTATTTAATAAAATCTATTGCTTACAATATAATAATTCTATCGCACTACCCCGCTATCCCACAATCGCATTATACCGATTAACTGCGCCGAGCAAGCTCGGCAACTACATATTATTGGCTTAAGACACTCGGTAACGACAATATTCCCGAATCGGACAACAGCTTTGACGAAAATATTAAATCAATTCTTTTACCGAAACCATCATCCACACTATTTTTATCGGTAAAAAGCGATGATGTATATACATTCTGAAAATTAAGCGTTAGTATTTTTTCTTTTATTTTATCGGAAGATACATTTTCCGAATCCACTATATCTGAAAATTGTTGTTTTACACCGTCGTCATTAATCAAATAATTATGTTTCTCAACCCAATTATTATCCGCATAGACATCTTTATATGCAAAATGAAAAGTATTTATTCCGTCCGGCATTAAATTAAAACTGCTTACGGCAGGGTCGGTGTTGCTTTCATATTGAGTTCCGGGCAAAAAAGTAAATTCAGTTTTCTGAGGTATATTGTCTCCGTTATCAACGAATTGCCACATCAGTTTTCCCTTGCCGGAATTTTCGGTTGAATCCGCATTGCCTATATAGAATTTATAATTCGGAAAAAACAGATTCCATTTTGTAATTGTTGCAGAATCATCCGCAACCATTTTTCCGCCGGATGCTTCCTCTAATATTTTATCATATGTATTTGACATAACGGAATCAAGCCCGGATAAATACCATTCCGGTTGTGTTGAACCTTCGCTATGAAACATATTTTTGGTTGCATCATTTAAGTTTGTAGGTAATTCTTTATTAAAAGTAAAAAGTATTTTCCCGAAATCAAAGCGGTTTTCCCTTTCGTTCAACACGACATACTTGAACTGGGCTTTATTCTCCGGCGGTCTGTATACGTACTCTTCCAATCGGACTCTTTTCCCGTAGACATCTATTAACGCTTTACCATTCTGATATTCGGCAAGTTTTATTTCTTCCGCCGCACGTTCCATTACGGATTCCCTTGAAATCTCCATAAATATTTCCCGTTGTGCTTCCGATTTAAAATCATCCTTTTTGTCTTCGGTCTCCTCATCTTTCTTGTCTTCTTCCATTTTCTCGGGTTCTTTAGGTGCCTCACCTTTTTGAATAGTTGTAAACTCTCCAGGATTTACAAGAACTTCGCTACCAGTTGTTTCCTCTTTTGCCGCAACAATACCTTCATAAACTTCAAGCCGTGTAATTAAGTCTTCCTGAACTTCAACTGCGAAATCTGTTCCTCTTACCGCACATATCGCAGTCGGTGTTTTAATCTCAAATTTTTGCCTTGTTTTTAATCTATTAACTGCTGCACGAATCCTGCCTACTATAATTTTTAATAAGGAATTGTCATCCGCCAAATCAGCAACTATCGCTTCCGTTTTTGGAGATACATTTACTTTATGTCCGTTAATTGAAATTAATGCTTTGGAATTGAAAGAGGTTTTTATCAAATCATTTAAATTAAGCTTTTGTCCGACAACTGCATTGAAACCGTTTATTGTAACCTTTCCGGAAAAAGAATCTATTTTCGCAGCAGCTAAACAAACTGTAAACAAAAATAAAGTATAAAACACAAAGCTAAATATTTTTTTCATAATCCCTCCCAAACCCATAATTAAATATACAGTATATTTACGTCTTTGTCAATAATTATTTAATAATATTTTTAACAAAAAAAAACAACCAGTTACTTTTTCCGTCAGAAAGCAGTATCGGAAAAAACTCTTGTGATTTTTTACACATTCAAATCTTTTTAAAATTTCTATACTAATATGAATAATCAAATTTTATGCCGATGTAACTGGCCGAATAATTATATGGTAAGTATTTTTCAAACTTCATATTGGATGATTGGACCTGAAAAACATAGAATAGCGTTGTTCGCGTAACAGCGTTTGGTTTGAACGTAAATCCTGAATTAAGAAGAAAAAGATTGTTTTTCTGTTTCTCGTTGGTATAATTTCCGTCCCCATCCCTTGTTTGCCTTTTTGAATATGTCTTTATACCAAATAACGGACTTGAAGAAACTTCCCATTTTTCACCTAACATAAATGCAAGCGGCACAGAAAAACTCAATTCATTATAACTGTAATAGTCGGAATAATAGGTTGGCGTTTCCGTAGAACCAACTGTTTTAAAATGGAGATAATTCTGGTTTGAACTCTTTATTTTATACGACAGTGTTGGTTCAATATCTACTTTATCTTCAAATAATTTTTGTTTGTAACCATCGGCAAAAGTAATAATTGTATCTTTCTGCAGAGCCGAACTGTAATATGTCCCATCTAACTGGACAGTTTCAACTGTAACTTTTTGCTTTATATAATTCTGCAGAATAATATCAAATGTGAAACGATTTGCATAATAATCTACTGAAACACCTGTTTGATACAATCTATGATTTTGTTTTCCTGTTGAACTTTCAAGATTTTCTCCACCGGATTGAAATTCCGCAAACAAATCGGTATAGTTTGGAAAATCAAGAAAATGATACTGCTCGGTAATTGCAACGGATAATTTATCAGAAAACTTTCTGCCAAAAGAAACTAATCCGCCTGTACGGCTAAAATCATAAAGCCCCGTTCCCCACACTTCGTTTGTACCTGTTCTTTTATATTCCTTCATATAGTCAATCTGGCTTTTTAGGAAATATATCTCAGATATATTATAGGTATGTCTGAATACCAGCATATGGTCCATCGCCCTGTCGGTAAACTTTTCGCCTTCTTGAGATCTTAGTCCCGGACCCATATATTTTAATTCATAAAAACCGACAAAGGAATGTTTACTACCCTGTGGCTTCACAATTACACCCAGGTCACTTAAAAGATTAATAGAAAAATTCCATTCACCTATATTTGGTATAAAAGCACCTTCAATAAACTGGAGTGAATAATATGGAGCAACCTTAATTTCCGCTAATAACAGAGTAGTCCCGAATATAAATAGAACCGAAATTGCAGAAAACAACCTTTTAAATTTTTTCATTTAGAAATTCCAATGATAGGATAGAAACGGATGGAACACAAAAAGTCCTTCAGGATAAATATCCATTCCTAAATCCATATGTTTCTTTGAAACCATTATTCTTGATACTATCTTTTTATACTCAAAACCGTATCCCATTTGAACCGTAAGTCGTGATGGTTTATTAATATCCTTCTGATGAACCAGACCTGTGAATACAAAAACATCGGCAATTTCAAAATTAAGTTCTGAAACACTAAACTCGCCGAATTCTATCGCTGAAGATGAAGAAAGTTTAACACCCATACTAACATTTGAATATTTGACTCCTCCGAAAAACTTGGTTTCATCCGTGGCTGATTTCGATAACACTATACCACCGGAATAGTCTTTGAAACTCGGCTCAACATCGCCTGATACAAAACGCAATGCAAGCATATCCCCGTATTGACCAACCAAATCAATCTGTGGTAATATTTCCTGTTCATTGAAAAGTTTTGCTTTTACGCTGATATTAGCCCAAGTAAACGGAAGAAATGCAGGTAATAGATTAAACCTTATTGCCCCGTTCTTATCGGCATATACCGGAGAGAAGTCTTCATTATTAGCATGTATGTTAAAGAAAAAATCGCCCGGATTATCAAGAAACTTTAAACCAAGGTTTACAAGTTCTTGACCGAGCGATGTATTTACAAAATCTTCGGCAGAAAGATATTTTATGTTTATTGTAAATATCAACAACGACGCTACTAATAATTTTGAAAACTTATCCACTTAATGCCCACTTTCTCCCTAAAAAATATTATTTAACAATAATAGTATTTATACAAAATAACCGGAAATTTGTCAAGCGTTTTTTTATTTCACAAAATTTTTATTTTACCGAGTCCGCTATTTCACCTGCTTGCGTTGCCAGTTTCGTGGCAATGGCTATCACGATATCGGGCGTAATTACAAGATCCAAATTGCCTTTACTGAAAAAACTCGGAGAACTGATTGTATTACCTTCTCTTGCACTGATAATTCCTTCGGCAGCAACTTCCTTCATAAGCGTAAACGGATCTTTGGATGTATTTGTAAAATCATTCAGATTAAGAAGCTTACCATTATTATTAATTGCATATGATTCGGTAAACATATATATGTATTTGGTCCCGCTTGTATCACCTACACCATCAAGTTTTATTTTTGGGGTAATCGCGGTTGACCAAAGATTGCCGGCATCTTCACCATCTGCCGTTATCGCATTATCCAGCGCATCATAATTTTCGTCAAATTTCCACTTACCGGCGTTAGTAGTAATATAATTGTTAGTACATATTGTGCGGTCCTTTAATACTTTCCCGTCATTGTCCAGCTGACCAGCTGCCCTGGATTCACCGATAGATTCTATTGTATCCGTCTGGTTTGTCAACCTTACATATACTGACTGCGGGTAAAATGTATCCTCATCCTGATTTGCAATAAAACCCGGCCATTCCGTCAATTGCTCCGGTAACCTCTTGTTGAATGTAACCTTCGTTTCTAGAACATCCAATCTATTGCCCGATGTGCCGTCATATTTAAACTTACCGTTATACACATACCCGTCTCTTTTGGTAAAATTAAGGAATTGCATTGTCTGGCTATCAGGTCGTATTAGCTGTTGTTCAACCCTAACAACATTACCATGTATATCTTTTAATGTGCGGCCTGTTGCAAAATCCGCCTCTTTTATTTCATTGGCTATTTCTCTGGTTGCCTGAGCTTCACTTTTAATATTGTTAACAATTTCTATCAGCTCTTGCTTCAAAGTTTGTATCTCATCTTTCAAAATATCCTTTTTTGCTTCTTCTTGGGTTTTTTCTTTCTTTTTTTCTTCTTTTTTATCTATATTAGAACCTTCTTGTTTTGCATCTTCATCAAAACCAGACCATTCCTGTTCCATTGCTATCTTCTGCTCACTGGTTAGCGGTGCCGGTGGTGGTATTGTGCCTTTTTCACCTATCGCGGTACCTTGCCCTTCACCCACATTAGTATTATCGGTACCTTCGCCATTTGAGAAATCCACATTCCCTTCTAAAACATATATCTCGCCTTTATCAGACGCTACAAATTCAGTACCTCTTACCGCACAAACGGAAACCGGGGTCTTTACCGTAAATTTTCCGCCTTTTGCAAGTTTTATCTTATTCCTTATTTTGCCGAGTATCAGTTTGAATATGCTTTCGGCACCAAGTGAATTCACTTCTACTTCCGAATTTTCATTAACCCAAATCTTGCTTTCGCCGTCTAAAAGCAATTCTGCGCGGCTTACAGGACCCGTTTTTATCTTGTCCTGTTGTCCTATAGCCATACCGATACTGGCATTATTCCATATGTTATTTTGATAAACGGTTACATTCCCAACGGATTTTGTAATTCTTACATCTGCAAAAAGACCGGTAAAAATAAATAATGACGAAATGACCAACAACACACCAACAATAGCCTTTTTCATAATACACCTCCAACAAAAACAATTGAACATATCAAAACTATGAATTGGGAATCCTATCCCAACCACTATTGAGTATAATATAAACTTAAAATATTGTCAAGGCATATTTTTGTGATTTTTTACACATACCCGATTTTATTTTAAAATCGGGTAATCCGCCTAAATGCGTAGCTTTTGGCGGATACAAAATATATTTATGATCTGAATATAATAGACTTTTAATTTGTGACGACTTTTTGTTCTTTCTCTACAACAATTTTGGAAAAATCGGCTATCTTATTATATCCATTAAATATCAATCTAATTAGCGCCAATCTATTATTTTTTACAGCTTCATCCTTATCCATAATAAGGACTTTTTCAAAAAAATTATCTATATAAACTCTTAACGACACCAACTCTTTTAGCGCCGATTTATAATCATTTTTAATTATTAAATTTTCAACTTTGCTTCGTATTACTAAAAACTTTTCATATAATTCCTTTTCTGTTTGCTCTTTTAAGAGTTCTATATTTAATTCACTGTCCTGTTTTTCCTTGTTTTCTTTTTTTGCCTGTTTTAGTATATTGCCTATTCGTTTGAATGATACTGCGATTGGCTCAAAATCCGGAAGTTTTCTTATTGAGTTAACTGCAACAACGGATTGATATGAATCCAAAATATTTTCAAATTTAACCGACAATACGGAATCAATTTCATCTGTTTTAATTTCTTTATCCGACAAATAAGTTGTTAACCGCTGTTTCAGAAAATCTTCAATCTGTAAAATGAGTTCTTTATTGGTATCGGCTCTATAAGGAATATAAGAAATCGCTTGAATTATAAGTTCTTTAATAGAAAACGATATTTCCTTTTCTATTGCAATTCTGATGATACCGAAAGCAAGACGCCTTAAACCGTAGGGATCATTAGAACCTGTCGGGCACAGCCCAATCGCAAAATCTCCCACCAATGTGTCTACTTTATCGGCTATAGAAATAACCGATGCTTCATATGATTCCGGTATTTTGCCGTCGTAATTTATCGGCCACCAATGCTGTTCAATACCATCCGAAACCAGCTTTTCCTCGTTGTTTCTCCGGGCACAAATCCTGCCAAAAACACCCTGAAACTCGGGAAATTCGGAAACTGTTTCGGCTGATAAATCTATCTTACATAAATGGCATATACGGCCAAGAACGGACATATCTATTTTCTCCTTTGCCGATGAATTATTGCTTAACCATTCCGCCAGTTTTTCAATACGCCGAACCTTGTCAAATATTGTGCCAAGTTTTTCCTGAAATGTAATATCCTTTAATTTATCAAATTTATCCTCTAACTTCACTTTTATATCGTTATTAAAATAGAACTCCGCATCTTCCAAACGCGCGGTCACAACTTTTTCAAAACCCTCACGTACAGTATCCATATTTATTGAAATACCGTCTTTTACTCCTACAAAATAAGGAATGATATTTTTTCTTGAATCAATTACAACAAAAGCCTTTTGCTTCTTTAGAGTACTAATAATTATCTCCTCGGGTAAATTCAGAAATTTTTCATCAAATTTGCAAAGTATCGCGGTTGGAAATTCTATCATATTATTCACTGCATTAAAAACATCCTCACTTTCAACAATCTCGCCTTTGCCTTTAGACTGCGATAAAACCGCTTTCTTCAGCATATCAATTCTTAACGTCGGTTCTACAATTACACTTTTATTTCTTAATATACTTATATATCTATGCACATCACCGATTTTTATCTTTTTAAAATACCGTATATATGTACAATTTGAAGATTTCACATCCGCTATTTGAAATTTTATTACTTTTTTGCCGTACAGGGCTGCTATCCACCTTATCGGACGGGCGAATCTAAACTGTAACGGCTCCCAAACCATAGTTTTAGGAAATGTTAAAGAAGAAATTATTTTTATGAAAATTTCAGAAAGAATGTTTTCAGTCTTTAATGACTGCTCTTTTATTAAAATATATATACGTTCATTTTTTATTTTCAACTGAGATACATCCACACCATATTTTTTAGCAAAACCTAATGCAACCTGCGTTGGTTGTCCGTTTAAATAAGCAACATTAGCCGTAGGTCCCGAAATCTCCGACTCCAATTCCAATTGCTGTTCAGACACTTCCGTAACATATAAAACCAATCGCCTTAAAGTCGCCCAAACATCAATTTTTTTAAATTCTAAACGGGCGGATCTAAATTCATTTTCAGATTTAATCTTTAGCTGTTCAATTACCGGATTTATATATCCGGAAGGAATCTCTTCAGTTCCTATTTCTAATAAAATATCTCTATTCATTTTTAATTTAAAGATTATTTACCCGCCAATGTATTAGTGGCGGGCACGGATTTCAAAAGGCAATTACACAGATTTAAGACGAGCCCTAATCTGTGTAATCCGAGTTTTTAATCGGTGTAATCATAATCCGTCGTTGTTTTTTACGATGGTTATACTTTCTAAATATTTTCTTGCAACTTCACTCGCTAAATTTCTTACCCTTGTTATATATGATACTCTCTGGCTTACCGAAATTGCACGTCTTGCATCTAACAGATTAAACGTGTGTGATGTCTTCATTACATAATCGTAAGCGGGAAGCATCAAATTTTTTAACAGAAGTGCTTTACATTCTTTTTCATATTTATCAAACAATTCTTTTAAAAGTTCTACATTAGCTTCTTCAAAGTTGTACTTAGAAAATTGTTTTTCATCCTCAAGATGAATATCACCGTATTTAATTTCATCATTCCACATTATATCATAAACGGACTTTTTCTTTTGAATATACATAGCAATTCTTTCTATTCCGTATGTCAGTTCTACTGTGATAGGCCTGAGTTGTATACCCGCCATGTTCTGAAAATACGTAAACTGCGTTATTTCCATACCGTCGCACCATACTTCCCACCCGAGCCCGGAAGCGCCCAATGTAGGACTTTCCCAATCGTCTTCAACAAATCTTATATCATGTTTTTCGGGGTTAAGACCAATAGCTCTAAGCGAAGACAGATATATTCTCTGAACATTCTTAGGTGCCGGTTTTAAAACCGCCTGAAACTGGTAATAGTGCTGTAACCGGTTGGGATTTTCCCCATATCTTCCGTCCGTAGGCCTTCTAGACGGCTCGACATACGCAGCTGCCCATGGCTTTTCTCCGAGACATCTCAAAAAGGTTGCAGGATTAAACGTACCCGCTCCTTTTTCGATATCATACGGTTGGACAATTATACAGCCTTGTTTAGCCCAAAATTTAGTAAGTGTAAAAATAATTTCTTGAAAATTCATAGAGACAAGTACGATTGTGCGTTAGTGATATCGTGCGATTGAACGAATCATACCACTTAGCAATTTCCCGACATTATCTATTTGTTGAATAATTAAGTCGAAATTACTTTGATTGATCAATTTCAAATCTAAAACAATATAAAAATGGCTTTTTAATTCTGCCAGTGAACTTCTGGACATTGTATAAAACTGTTTTCTCTCTTTGAATCCAAATCTCATAAAACCCTCAGCAATATTCGCCATTACAGATACAGAAGCTCTTCGTATTTGTTGTGATAAATCTCTATCTTTTAAAATAAAACTATTTGTTAATTCGTAAATGCTTTTATTTAATTTCCTTGATTCTTGCCAAGAAATCAAATCCTCGAACTTTTCTATTTTCATCCCACTATCCCGCTATCCCGCTATCCCACTATCCCACTATCGCACTATCCGTTTTTAACGGATATTTAATATGCTCCTGCAGCATAATCCTCTATTATGAATTTAATTACAAATATGATTTTTCAATTCTAATACATATTTTCTATATTGTCAACAGTGTGTAAGTCTTATACATATGCGAAATTTTTACTATCTTTTATAAAATTTTCCAAAATCTAAATATATTTTAATGTAAGTGCTTCAATATTTTTTTCATTATTACCGCTCTTCTGTGACACTTTTCTTTCTCATCTCCGAAGACATCATCCACGAATACATCAAAAAGTTTTAACAAATTATATTCACCAAATTTAAATTGTGTTTTCAATATCCGAATTTATAAGAACCATCTAATATAATTCTCCAGTCCCAAGAGTCATAAAAATGACTATATATACCACCAGCTCTTAAATTTTCATTACCAACTGCCCATTCAAAACCAAGTTTCAATTTCACAGCATCTTTAACATATTGAGTTCCCAACAATAAGTCAATAGTAGTACCATCAGTATCATTGACTTTAATATTTTCAACTTTTGTTTTACCTATAATTTGGTTTTGAATTTCTCCAAACATTGAAAGTCCTTTCATCGGATATTCAAAAAAATATTCCAAAGCAGCTCTTATTATTATCGGATTGGCCGGATCAATTTTTACATTACTCATATTTTCGTATTCTGATTTATAAAGATATCCTAAATTGGCCGAAAGCGCATATTCATAAATTCGTGAAGACATTATTAACGATGCTTCGATATTTGTACCTTCGCTAAGAGATTTACCAATATTACCAGTAGGTGTCTGAACACGCATTAATAATGCAAAATTTTCATTAAGTCCCAATTTACTACCAACCATAATCTGTCCAAGTCCTGATTCAGAATCATCAAAATTATTGTCTACCGGGAATGATTCTTTTTTCCATAATCTATACGGAATATCTAAACTCAGTAGAAGATAATCAGATATGCCATATTTTATTGGTGTGTGAAGTAATATTAAACTATCAGTATATTTTGCACTGTTTGTTAAATCTTTAATTGTACTATTATCTACTCCATAAGATATTCCTAATCCAATTTCTGAGTTTTCTGCAGAAATAAAGGTTAAATCTTCAGTCAAAATAGGTTCTGAAAAACCAATAGCTGTTAGAAGACCAAATAAAAACAAACAGGTTAAAACTTTTTTCATAATTATCTCCAATGTGTAACTCTTAATATAAATAAAACCACCGTTATGTCGTTGGTGGTTTTATTTATAAAAACAGTATTTTTTCTTTAATTCATAAACCTTGTACCACGAACAGCAAGGGATAAGAATCCCCATTTAGAAAATCCACTAACAGTAGTACTACCATTACCTACTTTACTATTAAAATCGAATACTAAAAATGTTTCTTTCCCATTTTCTACACTAAAAGGTACTAAATATCCATTGCTGGATGAAAATATTATTGTATCAGTAACTGGAATACATTGTACAAATCCACCATTTTTCATACCCATTTCATTTGGCATTGCATTTAATGTTTCATCTGTTTGATATACATCTTGCCCTGCCCATAATGTTAATAATCTTATCTTGGGTTCTATTACAAGCCGCACTCCATGATATTCATCAGGTGGTATTGATATACTATTTGTATTTATTCTTATCGGGCCCGCACCTTTTGTTACTCTTACTTCTACTGGACCATCAAGTATTTTTATCCAGTTCTCTCCAGTTGCTGATATTTCTACACTTCTAATATAAACATAAAAATCACCTGCGTTTCCTCCTACAGAAGGTGGTAAAACTTTTTTTGTTATACTTCTATGAATTACAGAGCTTGTTGTACTACCGCTATATATCGATATTGCTCCTAATGATGAAGGTAATGCAGAACCTGTTAAAAGTTGTTGTTTTTTTTCATTCTTTCCGCAACCAAATATTACAAAAATCACAAACAACAAGATTAGGTTTCTTTTCATAAAAAAACCTCATACTACCTGAAAAATGCAAAGATTGTCAAGGTATTTTTTTCTCTAATTTATAAATCTTGTACCACGAACAGCAAGATATAGTGTCCCCCAACTACTAAATTCACCATTACTATTAGCTGATACTTGGCTATCAAAATCAAATACTAAATATGTCTCTTTCCCATTTTCTATGGTAAATGGTACTAAATATCCATTAGCAGATGAAAATATTATTGTATCAGTAACTGTAATACCATGAGGCCCACCACCTCCGCCATTTCTTACTCCAATCCATCCTGGCATAGCATTTAGTGTTTCATCTGTTTGAAATACTTCTGACCCAGCAAATAATGTTAATAATCGTATTTTAGGTTCTATTACAAGTCGTACTCCATGATACTCACCAGGCGGTACAGATATATTATTAGTATTTATTTTTATCGGACCTGCACCTTCTGTAACTCTTACTTCTGTTGACCCATCAAGTATTTTTATCCAATTTTCTCCTGTTGTAGATATTTCTAAACTTCTTATATAAACACAAAAATCACCAGCATTTCCACCTGCATTTGGAACCAAAGTTTTTTTAGCTAAACTACGATGTATCACAGAATTTCTTGTACTGCCACTATATATTGATATTGTACCCAGTGATGAAGATAGTGCGGTGCCTGTTAATAGTTGTTGTTTTTTTTCATTCTTCCCACAACCAAATATTACAAAAATCACAAACAACAAGATTAGGTTTCTTTTCATAAAAAAACCTCCTACTATCTTATATAACGAAAAATGCAAAGTTTGTCAAGGTGTTTTTATATTAAATACAAATTAGAATTTTATTAAGAGACTGATTCTGTGAGTATTCCCTAAATCACCATATGGTACAAAAGCATAGTCGGTAGAGAATCTTTTTATATTTAATCCTAATCCACCACCGATGCCTTTGAAGTTAGATATACTTGCTATTGTTTCAGGATTAACTGATTTTAAGTATCCTACTCGTAATGCTAATATGCTTATCGGTGTTATTTCTGTTCCAAAAGATATTTCTGTTTTGTTATCATATACTCTTCTTTTTACATCAAATGCAAATGTTATCGCTCTTTTTAGTGTATATCCCAGTCCTATCGTTGCTGTCATCGGCAAATTATATCCTTCTTCTATAAATGTCATCTTTGGACCTATGTTTTGAAACGACAGGCCTAATTTTAAGTTCTTTATAGTTGTGTCATATTGTGTCCCTATATCTATCGCTACGCCTGTTGCGCTTTCTGTGTCTATTTTCTGCTGAATTATTTTAACATTTGTACCAAGAGAAACTCCATTATTCATAGACCTTGAGTATGATACTGTTGTTGCTACATCATAAGCATTAAACGAACCTGTTCTTTGCCTGTTTTCATCTCTGCCTTCTATTGAACCTTGCGATAAATAAACTACACTTAAACCCATTGTTCCATTTAGGGTTGGTCTTGTAAACGCTAAAAAGTCATGTTTAATATCTGATATCCATTCTGTATGCTGACCCATTATTTGACTTTCTTTTATTTGTGCCAGTCCTGCAGGATTATAATTTATTGCACTGACATCATTTGCTACTCCAACATACGCGCTACCCATTGAAATTGCTCTTGCGGATGTTCCAATACTTAAAAACGATGCACCAGTGTTACAAAAACAAAGATTACACAGATTAAAAAAACTGATTACACAGATTAATATTTTGTTCATAAATTCCCTCGCTTTATAAGTCATTATGAGGAACAAGACGCCTGCCCACCGAAGCTTTAGCGTAGGTGGGAAGAATCCCGGTTTTGTATCTATTGATGAGATGTTTCAGTCGCCGTGGCAACCTCAACATGACATCAAAACCCTATCCCCTATCCC
>DMMW01000015.1:978-14108 GCA_003452965.1 Elusimicrobiota bacterium | reverse complement strand
ATCTTATCCAAAGAAATACCTTTTTTAATTCCGAATCCTGTAAGATGCAAAAGTTTCTCAACAAAATCGTCTTTCTGATTCATAACATTTTTATTTAAAAGCATTAGTGTTTCTTTTAGCAAAAAAAACTTTTGAATATTCGGCTGAATATCAGGCGTCATAGCATCCATAACCTCGCATATATACGATGCTTCATAAAATTTTTCAATATCATACCTAATTAGTGAATTGGAATCAAGTATAATCCCACCCGTTACTTTACCAAAAGACGATGCTTCCCTAAGAAATATCCTGAATTCACAAAATGTAAACAACTCTGTAAGCGAAATTAATTTTGCCTTTGGTTTTCTAACACTTCTGGCGAGCAGTTTTATTTTACCGAATTCACTGGTATAAACCGTAATAATACGGTCATAATCCCTGAAATCCATCTTTCTAATAACTATAGCATGCGTATTAAAAATCATATCATAAAAGTATAACGGTTGAAATCACAAGATACGATGTTAAAGAAACTATATCTGTAGCCGTAGCAACAAATGGTCCAGATGCAACCGCCGGATCAATCTTGAATTTATATAAAATAACTGGGATAAGCATCCCGATTAGCGCAGCAAAGGTCATTGAAGCACAAATACCGCTGCCGACAGCAAAAGCAAAATATATTTCTGGCGGAACACCGTGCCTATTTTTGATATAAGCCACAACCCCTAAAAATAAACCGAATACTACACCTATTAATAATCCTACTTTAAACTCCCTGAATATTGCGCTTAAAACTTTTTTTATTTCAAACTGTCCTATGACCAATGCTCTTACGACTATAACAGCGCTTTGCACACCGATATTATTACCCATACCTAAAACAACAGGAATAAAACTTGCCAGTGCAATTATCTCAGAAAGAGTTCTCTGAAAACCTGACATTATCCAACTGGTTACCAACCCGCCTAAAAAAGTCACAAACAGCCATGGCATCCTATATCTTACAACTTTTACAACCGAATCCGCAGACAATTCCGACGCCGAAGTACCTCCCATTTTAGCGATATCTTCACTTGCCTCCTGTTGAATAACATCAACTATATCATCAATTGTAATTATACCAATCAAATGATTTTCATCGTCAACGACAGGGGCCGCGGTTAAATCGTACTTAGAAAATTTCTTTGCCACATCTTCTTGGTCCGTTTTTACGTTTATTTTTATCAATTGCACAGGCGACATAATATCTGAAATTTTTATATCCTGCGGGGCGGAAATCAAACGACGTAAAGTAACACCACCGATAAGAATATTCCTGTCATCAACAACATACAAAACATAAATAGTTTCTATCTTATGAATACGTGCGCAGGCCTGTATCTTTTCCAACGAATGCTTTGCGGTAAGACTCGGCGAAAGTGTAACAAAATCCGTGGACATAAGACGTCCGGCCGTATTTTTGGGATATTCAACTATATTTTTTACTTCATCTACATCCTCTTTCCTAAGCAACGTTGTCATTTTCTTGTATATTCGTTCCGGAAACTTTTTGAAAAGTTTTGCTTTTTCATCCGAAGCCATTCCAGTCAAAATTTCCGAAATTGAAATATCTTCAAGATTATTTAAAATATATGTCTGTTCTTCAAAATCCAACTCTTCAAAAACCTCAACCGCCTTTCTTATCTCCAGAAGTTTAAAAACAATAAGTTTCTCTTTTGGTAAAAAATTAACCCACCCCTCCGCCAAATCAATAGGGTGCACTCCTTTGAGCAATTTTTTCAACTCATGAAATTTTTTATCACAAATAAGTTCTTTTATCTCAGGTAGAAATAACGCCCATGGCTGTATATCGTCTCTTTTTGTTCTATCATTAATATTATTCTTTGAATAATTGTTCGATATCGTATTCATCCAAAATTTCTCCAAAAACTTCTTCAATAATATCTTCTATAGTAATAAGACCTACAACTTTATCCTGTGCATCTTTCACAATTGCCATATGGCTTTCGCCTTTTTTAAACTGGCGCATAAGCTCACTGATTTTAGTATCTTCATTAATAAACACAACCGGCCTTAGTAAATCTTCAATAACGAATATGGAACCGCCACGCCACATATCCAGAAGGTCCCGTTCGTAAATAATACCAATAATGTTTTCCGGTGTATTCCTATAAACCGGCACCCTTGAATGTCCCGTTTCAACAACCAGGTCAATAAATTTTTCTTTTTCAAAATCCATATTAACCATCGCTATCTTATTTCGCGGTGTCATAATTGTCTTGGCTGCTATCTGTGGAAAATTCAAAACTGAACGCATCATCTGTTTAGTTTCTATTCCGAATATCCCTTCTTCATGTCCTACCGCTATAGTTGTTTTAATATCTTCGTGTGTAATAACCGGTACTTTTTTATTGCTTGTATTTCCTGCAATAAATCCTCCTGTCTTAGCAAACAAATAGACTATGGGCCTAAAAATACTGGCTAAAAAATAAAGGATATTTATTGAAAACAAAACCATCTTTTCGGAATTATGTATCCCGAATATCTTCGCGGAAACTTCCGAAAAAACAATAAGAATAATAGCAACTACTATTGCGGATACAGAAACAGAAACAGCTTTATTCAATTCATATAAATCTGCAAACTGTATAGTTAGCGATGTAGCTATTACAGAAACAGACACATTAACAACATTATTGCTTATAAGGATAGTCGTAATAACATGGTTGGGATCTCCAAGCCAGATTTTTAAACCGTTCGCCTTTTTCGGAAATTCTGTTATAAGTTTCTTGACGCGAATCCTTGAAAGCGTCATTAAAGACGCTTCTACCGCGGAAAACCATGCTGAAAATAAAAAAAGGATACATATAGTAATTAATCCCAATGTAATATACATTTAAGCGTATCCTCCTGCTTACTCCACATTATTTCTTTCGTTCTTTTCGTATAATCACTAAAATCAAGGGAATGTAAAATCCCATGAATAATCAGCCGTAAAATCTCAGTATAAAACTCTTCTTTAAATAATTTTGCGTTTCTTTTCGCTGTCTTAGGAGAAATAAAAATATCCGCATCTTTACAAGCAGGAACATCGTCCCTGCTTTCATATCTAAATGACAATACATCCGTTACCCGGTCTTTGCTGCGATATTTTCTATTTAATTTCCTTATTTCTTTGTCATCAACAAAAATAATATTATAAACAATATCTCGTTTTAGACGAAGTTTGCTTTCTATACATGATAAAAATTTACATACTTTTTTACAATCCAATTTTACTTCATCCTGATTATTGTAAATTTTTATCGGCATCTGTACTTTTCTCTTCCTTCCTCTCTTTTTCTGCTTCTTTCTCTTCGGGATATTCTACTCTGGAGTGAAATATGCCCGCGAGAATATTTACAAACTTCTCTGCTATTTTATGTAAATCTGCCAATGTAAGCTCTACCTCGGTTAACTGGTCATCTATAAACTTGTTATTTATTATCTTATAAACCATTTCTTGTAAATGGGTATAACTCGGTTCCTCTAATGTACGCGATGCCGCTTCAACGGAATCGGCAAGCATCACTATTGCCGATTCTTTTGTCTTGGGACGCGGACCCGGATACCTGTAAACCGATTTTTCCGGTTCCGTCTGACCGTTTTCAATTGCCTTCATATAAAAATAATGCACCAGCGATGTCCCATGATGCTGTTGAATAATATCAATCACAATTTTATCCAAACCATATTCTTTTGCCAAACGCACACCTTCTTTAACATGCGAAATAACTACAAATGACGACATCTGCGACTTTAAATCGTCATGCTTTGAGGACGCATCCGATTGATTCTCTATAAAATATTCCGGTGTTACAATCTTACCAACATCATGATAATAGGCGCCGACTCTACATAACAGGGGATGGGCGCCGACAACTTCCGCTGCAGCTTCGGAAAGCGAAGCAACCATCAAAGCGTGATGAAAACTGCCCGGTGTTTCAAATTTCATTCTTTTCAAAAGCGGCTGATTAAAATCACTTAGTTCAAGCAACCTTATTGAAGTCGTTTTTGAAAAAAATCTTTCCAAATACGGCAAAAACGCCGACACGAGCATAACCGAGGATATCCCGTTAACGGCACTCCATAACACTGACGGTAAAACCATATCAGATTCCCAATTTTCAATAAAACTGAAAGAGCCGATAAAAACAATATTCATCAAAATAATATAATAACCTATCTTTACAATATCCTGCCTGTTTTTTACTTTTGTTGCAAAATAAATACTGATAATATTCCCAAGAAACGAAAACAAAAATATAGTAATTGAGAAATCGAATAAAATCCCCAAAAAAATACTTACTATCAAGCTGGCTACACCTGCAACTACCGGAGAAATCAAAAGCGTAATCAGAATAGCCGTCATTGATGTAGGCACAGCCCATACCGGAATACCATATATCTTGAGTGCACCTGAAAGAAAAACTATAAAAATAATAATAAATCCGGTTAGCATTACCCCCTCATCATCAGAAGTAAATTCTTTATACGTACGCTTAATCAAAATTACGGAAAAAAACATAACTATTGCAAGAAATACCATAAGCCCAAAAACACCGCTAAGCGATAAATCAAGGTCAAACGAAAGAGTTGTCAATAAACTAATATAAATAAAAATAGCTATAATCTCGATAGGAATATAAATATCTTTTGTAAAAATCTTTGGCGCAACCTTATATCCGGCTGCAGCTGACGTTTTTTCAGTCCACTCAAAGATTTTTTTAACAGGCTTCTTAATTATTTTTTTAATAAAGTTAATCATAATATAAAGAGAGTTTTTAGAGTTCATAGAGTTCATAGAGTTTATAGAGTTTTAGAGTTGTAAAATCAAAGCCCTATAACCCTAAAACACTATAACTCTAAAACTATGTTTTTTAACCTGCCTTTTTGTCCCACTTCTCAAACGCTTTAACTATTTTTTTCACAATTCCGTGCCTTAAAACATCTTCTTTCGTGAAATTTACAAACTTTATCTGGTCAATTGATGCAAGAATCTCGGAAATCAAAACCAATCCTGATGATTTCTTATTTTCAAAATCAATTTGTGTTACATCCCCGGTTATCACCGCCTTGGAACCGCTGCCCAGACGTGTAAGAAACATCTTCATCTGTTCGAGCGTAGTATTTTGCGCTTCATCCAAAATCACAAAAGCATCATCCAAAGTCCGTCCTCTCATATATGCAAGCGGAACAATATCAATAATGCTTTCGCTCTTATACCTTGCAAAAAGATGTGGTCCGAGAATCACATAAAAAGCATCATATAGCGGCGTTAAATACGGATTTACTTTTTCATAAAAATCACCCGGCAAAAACCCGAGTTTTTCACCCGCTTCAACAATAGGTCTTGATAGAATAATCCTTGAAATCTTATTTTCCTTAAGCAATTTTATCGCTTGTGCTACCGCAAGGAATGTTTTGCCGGTACCAGCTGGTCCTATCGCAAAAACCATATCGTATTTACTCATTGCATCCACATATTTATTCTGACTCTCATTCTTAGGTTTTATCGTCTTTCCCCTGTCCGTAGTTACAATTACATCTTCCCCGGTAAACCGAATATTACCAATTTCGGATTCAGCAGCATATTCTCCATTTTTAATTTTCAAAATAATATTATCAATTGCCCTTTCGGCATTTTCAACATTATTTCTACGTCCTTGAATGGTAATTTCACCGCCTCTTGCAAATATCTTGACACTAAATCTTTTTTCCAAAAGCTTCAAATTAGAATCATACTGCCCGAATAAAGCAAGCGCCTCTTTTGAATCTGAAATATATATCTGCTTAGTAATCATAGTAGCCCCGTTAAAAAAACATCAGATATTGTTTGTTTTTTAACAATATCACGGTATAATCAATCTTTGCTTTGGAAAAATTTTGTTTGGATTTGCGATTTCATCTTTATTTGCTTCATAAATAATTGTCCATTTTCTGCCGTCACCATAGAATCTTTCTGCTATCTTCCACAAACAATCTTTATTCTCCTGCCAAACCCAGACGCGGTACGTCTTAGAATCTTCCCGTGAACCAGCCTGCCCGAAACAGTTAGGCAAATAAACCCAACTTAAAATTAAGAAAACACATAGTAGAAAAGATTTTAATCTGCATAATCTTGTCCTGAGCGACTGCAGGGAGTAGAAGGATCTCTTTTTACAATCTATGTAATCGTATCTAATCATTTCTTTATGTGGTCTATTTTAATACAGCTAATTTTTTCAACACTTTTATTGTCTTCTCATTAGCTTTATGTGCTTTTATTAAATATAAATATACACCTGATGCTTTGTCGGATATATCCCAAGTATATTCGTAGGCATATTTGTTATTCTTGATTATCGGTTGCGTATATACTTCATCTCCTTGCACCAACTCGCCTGCTATATTAAATATCTGTATCTCTAAATAATCAGCTACTCCGCATTCCACATGTAGTGTCGGCTGATATCCGTTCTTCGCAGGATTCGGATACGCATATGCATCCCTCAGTATAAAACTTGCATCTATACTTGGAGCAGCAAAAACCCTGCCTGCTATTTTTACAATATCATCACCTTCTACATCAATGTTACCAATTGAACCTCTTATCGTTACTTTTATTTCATATACACTTTCAGGAATTTTCTGCTGAAGTTTCTCTCTATCAAATTTTACCATTAAATCAGGATTTTTGTCTTTGTCATAATCACCAACTTCTGCCGGTTTTATTTCTGCATAAATTGGTATTATTATATTACCATTTATTTTTGCAATTCTTACTGTTTCAAGTTTTAGATTCTTAACATTATATCCCTTTGGAAGTTCAATATAGCATGTTATATACTTACCTTCAGATTTTATATTTATACTGTCTGGTTTAATATCCACATTTGCAATCGGTAAAACCTTTGATGCTAAAATCGCATAAAGTGATAAACTTGAAATATTTGCAATTAGTGTATTATTATCTATATCTTTTGTTGCATAAAGTGGTATAAGAGTGGTTGGTAGAATTATTTTATAAATATCAAGATTGGTTTCATCTATTGGATTATCAGTGCCTTCTGTTTCATCAACAATCCCATTGTTATTTGCGTCATTCCACTTTAATAAGAGTTGTGCTGATGGCTGAAATTGTGTACCATTAGGTGTAATATTATATATCGAACCAATAAGATTAAAATTCCCGGTTGTGATTGCAAATAGTGCATCTGTTATTAGTTCCGGCGGATTTGGTATCGTTTGGATTGTTATGTTTGATGGCATTGTCTCTGTATATGAAAGATTCCTTTTATTCAATACGGTAACCGTTGTGTTTTTAGTTAATCCTATCTGATTACCTGAAATATATGCCTTTATTTCAATTCTATAAATATCATCATTTACTATGTTTCCCGAAGAATCTTTACCATCCCATATAATAGAATAGCAGCTTGGTAATTGGTTATTATAATTAAATGACTTTACTAAAACGTTGTTGGGTGAATATATTCCAATTAAAATATCTGCTTGCTGTGTTAAAGTGTAATGAATATTGGTTGTTGAAACTTCTGTTGGTGAAAATTCTTCAGGGTCACAGTAAACCTCATAAAGCGTTTCTTCAGGATTTATTTCTATATTAAAAAAACCCACATCAATGTTTTCATATCCAACAGTATCCTTTGCTTTTACAACTATCTTTGCAGAACCATTGTACCCGAAAACAACATTATACGTTCCTTGAAATGAGGAACCATCGTTAGTTGATGTCATAGAAATTTGTGTTCCTATAATAAGACCATTTTGGCAAACCGTGACTTCCGGTGGTATGATTAAATCCTCATCTGATTCAACATATATTGTTATTGGTTGAACAGTAGTAATATAATTAATGTCTGTGTCAATTGAAATATTTGGTGCCGTTACATCCCAGTTGATTTCTATAGGAATTATTTCCTCTTCGTTACTTGCATTGTCAACTGAATAAATATTGAACATATCTACAATGTCTTCTGTAAAAAATCCGGTTCGTGATATTACTGTGTAAGGATATGTAAAAATAGAAAATGTTATATCATTTATAACTTCTGTATTTAATATACCGGTACCTGGTAGTGGATCAGAAGCATTTTGTATTACAAATGTGTTACCCGGCCTAGAATTAAAATAATAATTTGTCGTATCATTAACGATTTCTGTTCTTAAATAATATGTTGCAGGCCCTGAAAATGTCCATTCGGTTATCGGCGGAATTTTATCGCACAATGCACCCGATTGATTATTTTCTACCGTTTGAATATTATTCGCTAAATCTATTGGTTGAATTGTATAATAATACGATGTTCCATGGTTTAGCTCTGCGCTGCTATCTGTATAGTCTGTTTGTGTAGTTGAAAATATTTCTATTCCTAATATATCCTTCTCAATTGATCTAAAGATCTTATACTCTTTGATACCGTAATTATCAGTTGAAGCAGTCCATGATAATTCAATATTCCCATTCGAAGATGAAGTCGTTCTTAAATCAATTATTGGGTTGGGCAGAATTGCATCTGAAAGTGTCGTGCCATTTGCAATAGTAGACCATACAGACCAGTTGTCCGATTCATCCGCTGTTTTTATAACAAAATAGTAACTCTTTCCGACTGATAATCCTGTTATTGTCTTTGTTTCTATATTACCAGGAATAATATTTGTGGACCATATAATGTCAGAATTTGACATAGTGAAATTACTGCTTGTAGAATATCTTACCCAATATTTACCACTGACAATATTCCCAACGGTGCCATCATCACCAGGTGCTGTCCAAATTAATGTGAGTGAATTAAAATATGGATTGACTATGGTAAGATTTATAGTTTGTGCGGGTGGAGTAATGTCTTGAAAAACATCGGGTGCATCGATCTCTGTTATTGGAAAACCTGTCGCACTTGCATTATAGACATCATATCCTTCAAAATAATATTCATAATCAGTTCCAGCAGGAAGTATTGTAGAATATGTATAAAGTTTTCCGTCAGTATATGTTTTATCAGTTTCGTCCTCTTCACTCATTGTAAAAGGACTGTCAGAAATTTCCATTCCACTTTTTTTAATATAAATTTTTGGATACCCTGTTTTTGGTGGATCGTTATCTAAATCAGCATATTTTATACGATAAATAAAACTCCTATCCACTTCGCCAATTTCAGGATTGAGCCCATCTGAGATATAATTTGTTTCTCCAGTCCATGATAATATCGGATTATTATTTGGCATCCATTCTACGTATTTTAAACTATTATCATCATAGTAAACAATATGAGGATACTCATTTATATCCAAAACTAAAGCATTGTTTTTTGCCCAATAACAATTAATACTAGAAACTACTCTCTCAATATTCCATTTGATTCCTGTCCATACTACATATTTTAAATATCCTCTTGTATCACAATAACTTATGTGTGGATTATTGTTTGAATCAAGAACCATAGAAGTATACCACCCTACAGCGTCTGTTGAATCAATTGTTTGTATAAACCAAGAAGATCCAGTCCATTTTGCATACTTAAGATCATTACTTAATTCATCGTTATAAGAAATGTGAGGATTTCCATTTGAATCAATAGCAATAGAAGTATATTGCCCAACATCAACTGAAGAATCTACAGTTACAATATACCAAGAAGATCCAGTCCATTTTGCATATTTAAGATGTCTATTTGTATGATCGTAATAACTTATGTGAGGATTATTATTTTTATCTATGGCTAAAGATGAATACCAACCAACCATACCAGAAGAATCAACTGTTTGTATTACCCAAGAAGATCCAGTCCATTTTGCATATTTAAGTGCATACCCACAATAAGAAATTTGAGGATTATCATTATTATCAATAATTATTGAAGTGTAATACACCCGCGGATTATATCCAATCCCATTTTCAACATTTTGTATATCCCAAGCAGAACCATTCCATTTTGCGTATTTAAGACTTTGATTATCGTAATCATAATAACTAATATGTGAATTATTATTTGAATCTTTTGCTATTGAAGTGAATTCTCCTACATTGCCAGTTGAATCTATTGTTTGAGTTGACCATATTATACCATCATATTGCGCATATTTAAGATCCTTATTTACAGCATCATAATAAGAAACGCTTAAAATATTATTATTACCAATTGTCAGAGAAGGATATTCTCCAACACCACCTGTTTCTATAGTTTGTATTCTCCATGTAGCCCACGACAATGAAACAGATAAAAAATAAAATAGAATAAACCAATTAATTTTTACAAATTTTATCCTGCATCCAGAATACCACGTTTGTAAAAGCGCACCTTTATGTATGGATGAATGGTCTCCGGGCAGGATTCCGCTCCATGGAATCCTGAAGCAAAAGATAACACGGGTTTTTAACCCGTGGAGCTTCATTTTAATTAAATTCTTTCTTAACATAATACTTGTTCTTTTTATTATTAAATTTTACTTGGGATAAGTTTTATCCATTTTTGTATTTCAATTTTTCTTTTTTCGTTATGTGTATTAACTTCCAATTTCTTAAACATCATCAAAGAATTTTGATAGGAACCTTTATTATAATAAACAATCGCTAAATTGTAAAAAGCATCTTCATAATTAGGATCGCTTTGCAATATGTGATTAAATATCCTTATTGAATCGTTATATTTCCCAAGTATAGAATAACAGACCCCCATTTTATTTAAACTATAGAAATTATTAGAGTTATATTTTATAGCTTCAATATATTCTAAGATTGCTTTTTGATATAATCCTTTATCAAAATATATTTCCCCTAAACCAGTATGAACCTTTGATATTGACAACGATATATTATAGTTTTCAATATTCTTCCCTTTATAAATCAAATTATAACTTGCAAGAGATTTTTCAAACATCTGTGTCGCTTTTTCTACCTTATTTTTCTTATAATAAAGCACTCCTAAATTATAATATATGTTTGGAAAATTACCGTGGCTTGATTTTTTAATACCCACTTCATATTCCTTGATAGCGTTATCATCCATCCCTGCATTAGCATATATCATACCGAGATACAAATGAGAACCTGCACTTTCAGGATTCTGTTTTACAGTTTTTTCCCATAAAATAATATCACTTTTCCAATAAGGAATTCTATTTAATATGACAATTGCATAAAAAGTCAAAATTAAACCTATCAAAATACTCCGTACACTAATTATTTTTATTCTTCCCAAGATACTTGCACAAAACCAGGAAAATGCAGGTGTTGAGATATAAAGATATCTCTCACTTAAAAGATTTGTCCCAATTAAAAAAGGAATAAAATTCATCACAGGTAAAAGCGTAAAAAGTATCCAAAATATAAAAAATGAAGATTTTTTTTTTATAAAGATTACGGAACCGGTAATCAATATAGTAACAAATAAAATTGAAAAGATAACCTCGGGTTCAAATATTGAATATGAAAAGGATATATAATGATTCGCATTAAGATTTATTGGAAATATTAAAAGAGAAATATATTTTATAAACACCTTGCTCATTGTTAGAATATTTATATAAAAACTATCGCCAGGATATTCCACAATTGTTACAAGTGGATTTGTCAGTATGTAAAATCTTACTATTAAATAGAAAATCGTAATTAAAATATAAGGGATTAAGTGATTAAATCTGATTTTCTTTAAATATGCATAAAGAAAAATTATCAAAATCAGGCTGATTCCTATTTCTTTTGAAAATAAAGCAAAAAAATATGATATATTAGAAAGTAAAAGTTTGTTTTTTATAAAATAGTAAAATGAAATGAGTAAGAAAAAACAGCAAAGAATATCTTCATTAAATGATGGAACTAAAACTGCTTCTACATTTATAGGATGTAAAGCAAATAATAACCCAGCTAGCAGTGAAATAGATTTATTTTCAAAAAACAAATTTGTTATTAAAAAAATAATTACTGAGCATAGTATATGAAGCAAAACGCTCGTTAACCGATATCCCCATGGTCTATTACCGAAAATTTTCCAGTTTATAAAATATGTTAAAGTTGCCACTGGTCTATATGATTGTTCATTTGAATATTTAAAATATTCTTTTGTGAATATTTTTGGCAAATTTTTTATATCTTTAATAAAATTGTTTTCGGATATAATCTGCTTATCATCATAGACAAACTCATTTTTGAATGAATTTGAATAAACAATAAAAGTTGCAGTAATTATCAAAAAAATCGATATCCACTTCTTTTCAAAAAGTTTTTTCATAGTTTTTTTCTATCATTTCTTTATGTGGTCTATTTTAATATGTAATTCTTTTAACTGTCTTTCTGAAACAGGCGAGGGCGCATTACTTAAAAGACAGCTACCTGATTGGGTTTTTGGAAAAGCAATAACATCGCGGATTGATTCAGATTTTGTAATCATCGCCAACACCCTATCCAGACCAAGGGCAAGACCACCGTGTGGCGGGGCACCGTATTGTAGTGCGTCGAGCAAGAAACCAAATTTTATTTTTGCATCTTCTTTTGTTATTTTTAAAATCTCAAAAACCTTTTCCTGAATTTTTTCTTCGTGAATTCTAATAGAACCGCCGCCAAGTTCAGTTCCGTTTAAAATAATATCGTATGCCCGCGATTTTAGAGATGCTAAATCCGCATTTGGTGAATCTGATACATTTGAAATATCCCCGATAGAGCTTGGTGCAGTAAACGGATGATGAACCGCATTCCATTTTTTATCCTCCGTGCTATATTCAAAAAGAGGAAAATCCACAACCCATAAGAAATTGAACTTATCTTGCGGAATAATTTTTAAAAGGTCTGCTATATAAAGTCGTAAAGAACCCAAAACGTTACATACAATCTGCTTTTTATCTGCCGCAAAAAATACAATATCTCCGGTTAAAACATTTAATTTTTCTTTTATGTTTTTTAATTCATCCGGTGAAAAAAACTTGACTATATTTGACTCAAAACCATTATCCGTCATCTTCATCCACGCCAGACCTTTTGCCCCAAATTTTTTTGCAAGTTCCGTTAAGTTATCTATTGTCTGGCGTGATATTTTATCCCCGGCAGGAACGCTGATACCCCTTACTACGGCTCCGTTCTTTATCGTCTCTGAAAAAACCTTAAAACCGGTATT
>DMMW01000015.1:0-790 GCA_003452965.1 Elusimicrobiota bacterium | reverse complement strand
ACCGGCTGTTTTAAAAATCTCGTAAATCAATTTTTCGGTAACATCAATAATATCGTCTTCGTTTATAAAAGACATTTCTATGTCTATCTGTGTAAATTCCGGCTGCCTATCCGAACGCAGGTCTTCATCACGAAAACATTTTGCAATCTGGAAATACCTATCAAAACCTGAAACCATCAAAATCTGCTTGAAAAGTTGGGGTGACTGTGGCAAAGCAAAAAAATGACCTGTTTCAAGCCGTGACGGAACCAGAAAATCGCGTGCGCCTTCGGGAGTGGACTTCGTTAAAAGCGGCGTCTCAATTTCAAGAAAATCATTTTTGCTTAGCATATTCCTGACACTTAGAATTATATTGTGTCTTAGGATAATATTATTCTTCATTCTATCACTTCGTAAATCAATATATCTATATTTAAGACGAACTTCTTCCGAAGGCAAGTTTTCTTGGATTATTTCAAACGGAGGCGTTTTGGAAATATTTAGTATTTCGTATTTTTCAGCGACGACTTCTATCTCACCTGTAGAAATATTTGCATTAACCGTTCCTTCCGGTCTTTTATCAACAATTCCTTCAACCGAAATTACATATTCACTTTTCAATTCCTTAGCACGTTCCAATATATCTTCCTTATTAAAAACAACCTGAACTATACCGTATCTATCCCTCAAATCAACAAAAATAACTCCGCCATGATCACGTCGGGTATGCACCCATCCGCAAAGCATTACTTTTTTAGATATATCAGATTTACGTAGTTCACCACAATTGTGTGTTCTTTTCATATAAAAA
>DMMW01000008.1:1188-6590 GCA_003452965.1 Elusimicrobiota bacterium | reverse complement strand
TTAAAAACAAAACAACATAATAATACTTTTTTTGAAACAACTTTCTGAACATTTGAAAACCTCCATTTTTTCGTCTTATTTAACGACGAGATATTTCACTGCGTTCAATATGACAACCTAAAATATAGTCAGGAAGATGAACAACTATAATAGAATTTAATAACTGTAATAATTATAGCATTTCAATGTCAAATAATTGTCAAATTATAGTCAAATTTTTGTCAAATCTTTTTTCGGGATTTTTTGCAGGTTTTTTTGACGGGAGGATTTCTGCCTTTCGTCGTAATTAGTAGATATTTGTTGCCATTTTTAATATTTGCTATTCTGAGAATTACATTTTAAAGATTTTTATTTTATTTCTAATCTATATCCTGAACCTTTTACATTGATTATTTTTTTAGCGTATTCTGGCCCGAGTTTCTTCTTAATACTAAATATATGACTTCTCAAAGTATGAGTATCTATGTCTTTTTCATAATCCCACACTGTTTCTAAAAGATATTGATTACTTAATAATCTTCCTTGACTTTTAAATAATACGAAAAATAAATCAAATTCCTTTCTGGTTAATCTTATTTCTTTACTTTTTACTTTAATATATCTTTCATCTTCGAATATTTCTAATCCATATTTTTTAATTACCTCTTTTAATCCGCCTTTCTTTTCACGCTCACGAAATATATTCTTTACTCTTGCAACTAAAACACCGGGGTCGAATGGTTTAGTTATATATTCACAGGCGCCCATTTTAAAACCATATACTTCATCTTTTGGTGTTGTCATTGCTCCTGTGAATAACATTATAGGAATATGCGAGGTTGTTTTACCATTTTCTAATACTTCTTTAACTTTATATCCGTGAATGTCGGGAAGTACTAAATCAAGAATTATTAAATCTGGTTGTTTTTGTATCGCCAAATTAATTCCTGTTTTACCATTTTCAGCAGTTATTACAGAATAATTTTCATAACTGAAAAGCATTTTTAATGCTTCAAGAGTACCTTTATGGTCATCAATTACCAGAACTTTGTATCGCATATGTTTGTTCTCCTGTTAAGATGCTTTACAACTACGTTTGGCGAGAAGACCTCGCCACTACTGTGGTAGTCAAAGCCAACCAAGGTTGGCGACTACACAACGGGATGCCACAGCCAATACGGGATTGTCTTACCCAATCCCGCATTGTGAAAAGGATTCTCCCGCCATTCCTCCACTGAAGCATCGGCGGACAAGTGAACCGTCTGCGGGTAATTTTGGTCTTCGTCCAAAAATTAAAAAAACAGTGTCAATAAAACGACACTGCTAATTTCCCACAGACAAATTCACTATTATATTTGTAATACCCCCCCCCCCCAGAAATCTTTCTCTCGGAGTTATTCACAGAAATATTATTTTTACTTTTACTTATCATATTTTCCTCTTAGTCAAGGTCTTCTTGTCCTTGCACTTTTTATCATATGAAGTAAAATATCACCGTTCTTTCGTCGGATGCCAATCATGGGCTAATCTTGGATTATAAGTATATATGGTGTTTATACTGTACAATTACTTATTTTCTTCAATATTCAATATTAAAATACTTTTTTAAATTTTCTCTTGCTTGTTTATTTCCCAAATCTGCAGCTTTTTTTAAGTCTTTGATTGCTTCGTTATATAATCCTTTCTTACCATAAGTAACTGCACGGTTGTTGTAGGCATCAACATATTTTGGATTTATTTCTATTGCCTTATTATAATTTTTTATAGCCTCATCATTTAACCCTTTTTGTAAATAACAAAAACCTATATTATTATGTATTATACATTTGTTATTAAAATTAGATTGTAAAGCAATTTCATAATTTTCAATAGCATAATTATAAAAACCTATTCCTAAATAAAGATCGCCCATTGCAGTAAATTGTTCAACAACAGGATATAATTGCGCCGCTGTTTTGTATTCTGCTATTGCTAAATCAATTTTGTTTTGAGAAACATAACAAACTCCAAGATTTGTATGTGCCATAAAACTCTTGGGTTCCCTAATGGATGCTTTTAACCAAAAAGTAAATTCATCTTTCCAGTCGTATGTTCTTGTAATAGTTTGAGTAATATAAAACAACAAAATTGATATACTTATAAACACTAATGAAACAGAATTTTTTTTTAACCATAAAAAACTTAATTTTTCTATTATCAATCCTAAAAACATACAAAAACCAGCTGAAGGTAAAAATAAATACCTTTCTGATAAAAATGAATATTTAAGAAATGGAATAAAATTCATTACAGGGATAATGGTTATTAAAAACCACACCATACAGAATGCTATATTTTTGTCTCGTTTAAATAATATTACAATACTTAATATAAATACAATTATAGTGGTTAAACTCAATATTATCATTGGTTGAAATAGTGATGATGCAATTTCAAAATAGTATATAGGACGTAAATCAATAGGAATAAATAATAATTTGATATATAAAATAAAAACTTTACTCATTGTTAATATATTTTTATAAAAACTTCCGCCGATATATCCAAAGTCAGGCGCAATACCGGTTAAAGCATAAAATCTTATAAAAATATACAATACAATACATATAAAATAAATGATATATTTCTTTACACTTATCTTATTACTTTTAATAATATCGTAAAAAAGAACTACTAAAGGAAAACCTATGCCTATTTCTTTTGAAAACATACTTAATAAAAAAAATAAAGTTCCAAAAATAATTTTGTTTTTGATATGATAATAAAAAGACATTAAAAAAAATAGTGTAACAAAAAGTTCTTCATTAAATGTTATTTGCATTAAAACTTCAGTATGTACTGGATGCGATAAAAAGAAAAAAGCTGATAAAAATGCTATTGTTTTGTCATTAAAAAATTCAACGCATAAAAAGTAAAAAATTATAACTGTAAATATATAAAGAAAGATGTTAAAAAATCTATATCCATAAGGTCTCTCACTCAATAAATAATAACTAATTATGTATGAGAAGGTAACTACTGGCCGATAAGAAAGTTCTCCTGATTCAAAATACTCCTTTGAGAACAATTTTGTTAAATTTTTGGGATCTTTTATAAAACTATTATTTTTTAGATATCCTATGTCATCATATATAAAAGGATAATTTATAGTATGAATATACAATGATAATGTGGCAAAAACAATAATACAAATTAATAAATAAACCTTTTTCATTGTAATTTTAAACTCCAGCCTTGCTGGACGCTCCATATACAAAGTTATATTATATTCAGTAGTAAATTACAAGAAATTTTAAAAAGTAAGTCGTAGCTTAATTCTGTATTGTAAATTGTAATGCAATATTGACCCAGGGTTGTAATTGAATATTAACCCATCCTAAAGAACTTGCTTATAATAATTATATCAATTTAATTAAATTTCTCATAATATTATTAAGACAACTTGTTATATTTCACTATTAGTTGAACTAAGTTAGATAGTTTTAAACAACCTGCTCTTCCGTTGGCAATTCCACTATAAATGCTGACCCTTTTCCAGGAATACTTTCAACTGAAACATTTCCGTTATGAAGTTGCAGTAAATGTTTTACAATAGCAAGCCCCAATCCTGTTCCACCCTCTTCGCGTGAACGCGATTTATCAACCCTGTAAAATCTTTCGAAAATCCGTGATAAATGTTCACATGGTATTCCTATCCCAGTATCTGAAACCTTAATTTTTATTTGCTTGTCGTTATATTCTCCAGTAATAAATATTTTTCCATTATCATCTGTAAATTTTATCGCATTGTCAATTAAATTTGAAAATACTTGTAATATTTTTTCTTCATCAGCATTTATTTCTGGAAAACCATTTAAAAAATCAACAACGATGTTAAGTTTCTTATTCAGTATTCTCTCATTGTATATTGTAATTATATTATCAATAATTTTTCTTAAATTTACTTTTTTAATATCCAGTTTAATATCTTTTGATTCGGACTTAGAAATTATAAGCAAATCATTTATGATATTATTCATACGTTCAGTATTTGCTTTTATAATATTAAGAAATTCTTTCGCTTTCTTCTTATCCTCAATCGCACCATCTTCCAATGTTTCAACAAATCCACCTATTGTTGTTAAAGGTGTCTTGAGTTCATGGGAAGCATTAGCAACAAATTCAGTTCTTATTTTTTCAAGTTTTTTTATCTGAGTTATATCATGGAAAACACCAACAACTCCAAAAAGTTCTCTATTACTATCAAAAATAGCAGATGTTTGTATCTGTATATGACGTTCTTCCGGTAGAAACATTGTTATTTCCTTTTTCAAAGATTGTTGCGAACTTAGAGTATCCTCAATTATCTGGTTTATATCATTGTTTCCAATAACTTCCCAGTAGTATTTATCAATCACTTCGATAGACCTTAAATATAACATTTTTGATAACAAAGGATTAACAAGAATTACCTTTTTATTTTTTTCCACGACTATAACACCTTCAGACATACTAGTTAAAACTGCAAGCAACTCATTCTTTTCCTTTACTATTTCATTTATTTTTATTTGTAACTCTTCTGACATTGTGTTTAAACTTCTTCCCAAATCCATTAATTCGTCTTTTCTATTTAACTCAATTCTTTTACTGAAATCGCCCTTACTGATTTTCTCAGCAACGGATTTCATTAAAATAATCGGATTAGTAAAGGATTTTGCTATTATTATGCTTAATATAAGTGCTACTAAAATTCCAGCAAGAACCGAAACAGCAATGACTTTATGTATTTTATTCAAACTCTCACTGATTTTATCTAAAGGAGTCGCAACACGTATCACACCAGATACTTTTTCTCTTAATTTAATCGGAATCGCCAAATACATCATATCTATTTGTAAAGTATTACTATAACGAATACTTTGCCCTATGGTACCATAAATTGCTTTTTCTATCTCGGGTCTGTCTTTATGATTTTCCATTAATTGTGGGTCGGATTCGGAGTCTGCTAAAACTGTGCCATCAATATTTATTACCGTAATTCTTTTCTTTATATCCTTACTAAGCTCTGCTGTTAAATTTCGTATATTTGTTATTCTTTTTTTAATAATTAATTCTTCTAAGTTTTTTTCTATTAAAATTGCTGATGTCGCAAGTTCATCAGCAATCATATTTTTATAATATATTCTAAACACATAGTCTAAAGACAGAGCTATTACAACCGAAGAAACCAAAATAACTATAAGATAAGTAAAAAATAATTTCTTAAACATAATAAATAATGGGGACGGTTCTAATTATTTACTTTTTATAATAATTCTTTTTTCACAAAATCGAATGATACTGCACCTTTCATTTTTCTATTCATATAAATATTTTTATTTAATTTATTTGGCAAGGAGACCTTGCCACTACAAGCCACTTAGCCAATCAAGATTGGCAACTAC
>DMMW01000008.1:0-991 GCA_003452965.1 Elusimicrobiota bacterium | reverse complement strand
AATCAAGATTGGCAACTACAGGTGGGGAGACCTTGCCACTACAAGCCACTTAGCCAATCAAGATTGGCAACTACAGGCAAGGAGACCTTGCCACTACAATCCCACAATCGCACTATCCCCCCTGGAACTTATAGCCGATGCCACGGACGGTTTCTATACTGCTTCCGGCTTTACCAAGTTTTTTTCTAAGCCAGCGAATATGCACATCTACAGCTCGGTCTACAACAGCAACTTCTTCACCCCAAACATTGTCTAAAATCTGAGAACGGGTAAAGGGCTTACCGCTATTCTTCATTAAAAATACAAGTATTTTAAATTCCACCGATGTTAGATTTATAGGGATTTCTTTAAATGTTGTTTGATATGTAGAAAGATTTACTTTAATATCATTTTTTTCTATTATATCTTGTTGTTCTAACTCTGAGTTTTTTCTTCTCAAAATGGTTTTAACTCGTTCAATCAAAACCTTAACACTGAAAGGTTTCGTTATATAATCATCTGCACCTAATTTAAGTCCAGCCACAATATCTGATTCCTCACCTTTTGCGGTAAGCATTATTACAGGTATGTTTTTTGTCTTTTCGCTCTTTTTTATTTTTTTCAGAATTTCGAGTCCATCTATTCCGGGAAGCATTACATCAAGAATTATTAAATTTATGGAAGGTTTTGAATCAATCAGGTCTAGTGCTTCTCCACCTGTTTTTGCAGATATTACATTGAAATTAGCTTTTTCTAAATTATATTTGATAAGTTCAATAATTTCTTTTTCATCATCAACTATAAGTATTTTTTCCTTTATCATATCCTAATATTATTAGGTAATTAGGGTCTGCTGAAAAACTCCATGCCTACGTTCCCAAGGAACTTCGGCAGGCAGGCAGCATCCCCTAGGGCTTACTAAAAAATTCATATGTATCAAAAAGTGTAAGGTTTTTTGGTGATTTTGTGCAAAATTGGTGCATTTTTAATCATATTTTTGCAGAAAGTTTTA